>JBKPPN010000080.1:0-8233 GCA_046733575.1 Candidatus Methylomirabilota bacterium
CTGATGGTGAGCCGGACGGCGCGACGGTTTGCGCTCGCGCGTCCCCACGGCGCCGAGGCGTGCCACGCGCTGACGGATGGTCCGCTGTCCGAGGCCGCTGGCACCTTCTCCGGGCGGGAAGGCGTCGACCTCGTGGTCGAAACGGCGGGCACCCCCGACGCGGTCGCGCAGGCCCTCGAACTGGTCCGGCCCGGAGGCCGCATCGTGCTCACGGGACTGCCGCACGCGCCGTCATCGGTGAGCTTCTTCACGGTGGTGCGGCGCGAGGTGACGCTGCTCGGCTCGATGATCTATCAGGGCGAGTTCCCCGAAGCGCTTCGCCTGCTCGAGAGCGGACAGGTACGAGGCGTCGACCTCGTCACGCACCGGTTTCCGCTCGAGCAGCTCGCGCAGGCGTTCGAGGCGCATCGGGATCCCGCCTCCATCAAGGTCGCCGTCACCATCTGAACGGCCGGTCGCCACGCCTGAAACAGCGACGCCGGCGCGGGATACGCGCCGGCGTCTCGGTGCTGGGCGCCGCCCGGTGGCGATGCCGTGGCGTCTCGGTTACTTCCTGCGGCGGACGGACGTCGCGAAGCCGACCAGGCTGAGGCCGGCGCCGAGAAGCACGAGCGACGACGGTTCGGGGACGACGGTCGCGCCCGAGATGCCAGCCGTCGCACTCGAACTGGCCAGGGTGGGCGCCGTGATCCGGTACACGACGGTCACCGAGTACGGGGCCGCCGTATCGGTCGTGGTCTTGTCCGTCTCCGAATCCACCGTATTGAATGTCGCGGTTCCGAGGGGGGTCGTGAGGGCGAATACCCCGTTACCGGGGTCAACATACGACTGGAGCGTCTCTGTCCAACTCGTTGCGAGGTTCACGGTCGCGAACCCAGACGTGAACTCGACGGAGCCGACCGGAGCGGTGTTCCCCGTGGACGTCACGTAGACGGTCAGCGTCCCGGCATTGGCAGGCCCCGCGTTGTTGACCTCGAGGGTGCTCGTCTGGAGAACGATGGGAAGGACGGTGCCCGGCTGACCGAATCCCGAGACCGACACGCCCTCGAAATTGCCGAACGCTCCGGCAAAGACGAGCGGTATCGCCGGTGTCGGCGCAGACGCGACCGTCACAATCGGTCCGGCGTCTTGCTGCAACCCGATGAAGAGCGTTGCATCCGCTCGTGAGGTTGTAACGCTCAGTACTGCAGTCACCGCCAGCCCGAGAACCTGGAGTTTACGCTTCATCGAAGGTCACCTTGCCTCGTTGGGGTTCGTGCCCGTTCGTTGAGCAAGGCAGGTGCCACGTGCGGTCCCTCCCGCAGAGCGAGTAAGCGCTCGATTTTCGGGCGAAATATCGACAGCTCGAGCGCCGGTCACGAGGACGGGCGGGCCCTGCAAAATCTCCTGACATCCGCCGTCCGCCCTGGCCGAAGCACAAACCTCGCTGCACCGCGGATTTCACGTCGTTTGCCTCGGTCTCGCGAGTCCATGCCCAGCTCCTTGGCGGAAAAATTCCTGACGAAATCGCAAGTGACCGTCGATACTGACGTGACCACGATGGTGGGTCTCGAGCTGCCGGGCCGGGCTCGGGCGTGTCGCGTGTCGACGCAGGGGGAACTGAAGCCGGCGACGCGTGACGAATCGCGTTGTACGGGAGGGCTTTCGCGAGCACCGGAACGACGTCGGCGTATGGCGGCGGACACCGCGTTTCACCTTGACAATGCCGAAGGGGGGACGCAATCATTGCGGCCTCCACAGGAGCCAGACGACGTGCGCGTCGGCGGTGTCCGGTGCCCCGCGAACGAACTGAGAACATCGGAATGCAGGTGATCCCTGCATCCGTCCGCGAAGGGGAATTGTGACACCACAGATGTCGCGCACCCGCGCAGTGCCCGCCGCGCGGCGGTCCGTGTCCGCGATGTCACAGCTCATCGGCGATTCGCGCGCAATGCGCGAGGTTCGAGCCATCGCCGAGACCGCGGCGCAGACCGACGCCAACGTTTCGATTTACGGCGAGAACGGCACGGGCAAGGAGCTCATCGCCCGGGCCATTCACTACGCCGGCGCCCGGAGCTCCGGCCCGCTCATCACGCTCGACTGCACGGCCATCCCCGAGGGGCTGATGGAGAGTCAGCTCTTCGGTCACCTGCGCGGCGCGTTCACGGGAGCGGTCGACACCCAGCCCGGTGTGTTCGCGCTCGCCGACCGCGGCACGCTGTTTCTGGACGAGATCGGCGAGCTCAGTCAGCCGCTGCAGGCCAAGCTGCTCCGCGCCCTGCAATTCCGCGAGTTCACGCCGGTCGGGGGACGCGCCCGTCGCGTCGACGTCCGGTTCATCACGGCCACGAATCGCGATCTGCGCCAGGCCGTGGCCAACGGGACGTTCCGGTCCGATCTGTACTACCGGATCGGCGTCATCAACGTCGTCATGCCGCCGCTCCGCGAGCGGCGTGAGGACATCCCGCTCCTCGCCGAGCACTTCGCGCGGAAGTTCGCGCTGCGGTACAGTCGTCCCGTTCCGACGCTGGCGCCGGCCGCGCTGCGCCTGTTCGAGTCGTATTCGTGGCCCGGGAACGTGCGTCAGCTCGAGAACGCGATGGAGCAGGCGATCATCTTCGCGCAGGGCCGGACGCTCGACGCCGATCACTTCCGGGCCGTGCTCGATCATCCCGCCCCGGCGTCGTCGCAGCCTCCGGGGCGCCGGCTCGGCGCGCGGGGCGAGCCGCCCACGCCCGATCCGTTCTTCGGCAAGAGCCTGAGAGAGCTGGAGAAGTGGTACATCCTCGAAACGCTGAAGCGGTTTCACGGCAATCGGACACGCACGGCACGGTTCGTCGGGCTCAGCCTGCGGAGCCTGCAGTACAAGCTCAAGCGCTACGACACGCTCGCCGAGCCACGGAGTCGAGTCGAGGGATCTTGAGTCGAGCGTCGGTCCGCGGCGCAGTCGTCCTCGTCCTGCTGGCGCTCGTCGTGCCGTCGCGGGTCGGTGCGCAGCTCACCTCGCCGTGGCCCAACCTGCCCATCGAGTTCGTCCCGTCGGTGACCCTGTCCGAGCGGTACAACGACAACTACTTCCAGCAGACGCACGACAAGACCAGCGAGTTCCGGACGACGATCGCGCCCGCCTTCGACGTGACCCTCACAACGGGAAAGACGCGCTCCGATCTCCATTACACGCTGAACGCGTTCCATTCGACCGCGCTCGGCAACAATCCCCATTTCCAGCATCTGCTCGCGCTGAACTCGCGCTACGCGCTGACCGAACGGTTCTCGCTGCTGCTCAACGAGGCCCTCACCCAGAGCGACGATCCCGGGATCGCGAACCCGCAGGGCGTCGACAACCAGGTCACGCTGCGCCGCAACGACATTTCGCTCAGCCTGCTCTACGAAGGGGATCGGCACTCCGGCTTCCTGCGGTACACCAACTCCAACATCACGCGCGATTTCGCGGCGGGGTCGACGTCGACATCCCGGGGGCGGGACGGCGACGAGACGTCGTCGTCGTTCAAGAACACGCTCAATGCCTTCGCCGGCGGCGGCAAGCTGCTCGTCGGCTCGCGCACGACGCTGGAGGGCAGCGAGACGGTGACCCTGGGCGATTTCACGACGACGGGAGCGTCCGGTTCGAACAGCTCGTTCGTGGTGTACGAGACCAACGTGGGGCTGACGCGCGAGTTCCCCGGCGAGACGCGCGGCGGTCTCACCAGCGTGTGGACGCTCCGCGATCCCGACGAGGGCGACAGCCTGCACCTCGTGCGCACCGCGATCACGGCGGTGCGGCCGATCACGCCCACCCTGGCCGCGAGCGCAAGCGTCGGGTACGACTTCGCGCGCGGCGCGGTCCGGGTGGACGAGCCGGCCGGATCGCTCAGCCTGACGTATCTCGGCGACCCGTTCACCGCGACGCTGAGCCTCGCCCAGGCCCTCCACGAGACGTTCGCCTCGTCGCAGAACGTCGGTCTCACGCGCACGCGCGAGTTCGCGCTCGGCGGGACGTACAAGCCCACCAACCGCCTGACGCTCTCCGCGCGTGGATCGATCGTGCACACGAAGTTCTTCCAGCCCGAGGTGGCCGCGCAGCAGGGCATCGTGCTTCCCGGCACCGCGGCCCAGCCCGCCTCGACGTTCTACAGCCTCGAGACCTCGGCCACCGTGTTGATCTCGCGGATCTTCTCGCTGTCGCTGTCCTACGTGCACTGGATCCGCGACCTGGACGACCGCAACAGCTCGTCGTCGACGACCTCCTCGACGTCCTTCGCGCTGCGCGACTTCAAGAGCAACGCCGTCACGCTCTCGCTCAGAGCTCGCTACGAGTAGCGCGTGCACGCGTTGCGGGGGCGAAAATCCTGCGCGGGGCCGCACCGCGCAAACTTTGCGGGGCACGCGCCACGACGCGCGCCGCTCGCGCTCGACAGGAGCATGAAATCGAGTAGTTGACGGTCGCGTTTCACCCCGCCGCGATGTGGCATCGATGCTGCTCTACCGACACCCGACTTGACGGACGCCGTCCACGACCCCGAGCACGAGAAGCGCTCTCCGCACGCGGCGGTGCGCGCGCTGCTACGCGGCGACGCGACCTGCGAGGACATCGCGACGTACCTGCACCATCACCCCTCCGCGCTCGACACCGCGCGCGGTGTCGCGGAGTGGTGGGTCGATCGCGACGCGCGCTCCACGGAGAACGCGCTCTCGAAGCTGCTCGAGCACGGCGTGGTCGTGTCGTACGCGCACGGCGCCGTGCGGATCTACGGGTACACGAAGGACCGCGACATCCGGCGCGCCGTGGCCGCGCACGTGAAGTCCGTGAGCGGATCCGCCTCGAGGCTCGGCTGATCCATGCCGCACATGTTCCGCCACTACGTGCCGGTCCGTCTCCTCGCGCGCGTGGGCGCCGACGCGGCGGTCGTCTTCGGCTCGGTGTACGCGGGGCTCGCGCTCCCGATGCTCGGGCTGCCCGCCATCTCGCCGTCGTGGAGCTGGACGGTTCCCGCTGCCACCATCCTGACGCTCGCCTCGCTCGTCATGCTGCACGTGGCGGGACTCTACGATCTGCAGGAGCGCTACGGCCGCCGCGAGCTCTCGCTGCGGCTCTTCCTCGCCTTCGCCGGCGCCTACCTGGGCATGGCGACGACGGGATTCTTCGTGCACGCGCTGGCCCTCGGCCGGCTGGCCTTCCTCCTCTCGTTCGTCGTGGCCGTGACGGGCGCCTTCCTGGTGCGGGCCGTCGAGGCGTACTTCACGGATGAATCGTTCGCGCGCCGGAAGGTCCTGCTCCTCGGGGTCGGTACGGTTCCCGAGCTGATCAAGCAGACCATCGAGGAGTACCACGCGAACTACGAGATCGTCGGCTGCGTCCACAGCGATCCCGACCGCAACGGGCCCGAGGTGAACGGGATGCGCGTGCTCGGGGCGGTCGGCGATCTGGGGTGGATCACCAAGATCACGCGACCGAATCTCGTCGTGGTCGCGATGGAGGAGCGCCGCGGCGCGCTGCCGCTTCCCGCCATCCTCGACTGCAAGCTCCAGGGCATCCAGGTCGAGGACTGGCCGACGTTCTACGAGCGCGTGACGGGAAAGATCCCGATCATGCGACTGCGCCCGAGCTGGCTCGTGTTCGCCGAGGGGTTCACCAAGAGTCATCTCACGGTGGTCCTGAAGCGCGCCATGGACATCGTGCTGTCGTCCATTGGCATCGCCGTCAGCCTGCCCGTGATGCCGCTCATCGCGCTCGCCATCAAGCTCGACTCGCCGGGGCCGGTGTTCTTCCGCCAGGAGCGCATGGGGCAGAACGGTCGCGTGTTCTCGCTCCTGAAGTTCCGCTCCATGCGGACCGATCCACGCCGCAACGGTCCCACCGCGGAGGGCCGCGACCCCCGCGTCACGCGCGTCGGCCACGTCCTGCGCGTCACGCGCCTGGACGAGATGCCGCAGCTCTTCAACGTGCTCCGCGGAGAGATGAGCATGGTCGGCCCGCGCCCGGAGTGGGTGGCCCTCGTCCCCGAGTTCCAGGACACGGTGCCGTTCTACCTCCATCGTCTCGCCGTCAAGCCGGGCATCACAGGATGGGCCCAGGTGCGCAACAGCTACGGCGCGTCGGTGGAGAACACCATCGAGAAGCTGCAGTACGACCTCTACTACATCAAGAACCACTCGCTGTTCCTGGACATCCTGATCCTCCTCCATACCGTCCAGGCCGTGCTCTTCGGCCGGGGACACTAACGGACACCTATGGCAGACATTGACGAGACACCAGCTCCGCGGGTCGATTACGTGCGCTTCGCGCGCCGGCTGCTCCACAACTACTGGCGGCTCATCTGCCTGTTACTCGTGCTCGTGCTCCTGCCGACGTGCCTGTGGGTGCTGCTCTTCGCGCCCCGGATGTACGAGGCGTCGGCGACGATCTTCATCGAGTCGGGCAAGGACGAGCCGATGTTCCTGCGCGGCATGCTGTCGGCCGAGGTGAGCGGCCTGTACCTGGCCATCCTGCGCAGCCGCTCGCTCGCCCAGGCGGTGGTCGATTCGCTGCCCCGGGACGCGCGCGAGGAGCTCATCAAGCAGAGCCTCCGCAAGGACTTCATCCTCACCACGCAGAACTACGTGCGGCGCCTCCTCAAGCAGGAGGTCGTCGTGTACAGCCCGCAGGAGATGGCCGTCATGGAGGTGCAGGAGGCTCGCATGAGCTTCGGCATCTCGAAGGACGGCACGGTGACCGTCACCGCCACCGCCTTCAATCCGCGCGTGGCCACCGATCTCGCCAACACCTACACGGACGTGCTCCTGGCCCGCAGCAGCTCGCAGGCGCGCGACCAGGCCCGGGCCACCCGCGAGATGATCGAGAACCTCCTCGTCCAGGCCCGCACCAGCCAGCAAGAGGCCGAGGAGTCCTTCAAGAAGTTCCAGGGGTCGACGGGGGACGTGAGGCTGCCGGACCAGTCCCGGCTCGAGCTCACCAAGCTGGCCGATCTCGAGAGCAAGCTGTCCGAGTATCAGGTCGCACGCGAGATCGCCGTCGGCCGTCTCAACGCCATGCGCGGCCACGGCGCGGCGTCGTCGGGGCAGCCCGATCCCGTCGCGACGTCGTTGCGCGAGCGCCTTGCCGGCCTGGAGACGAAGCTCGCCGGCTTGACGGAACGGTACACGGAAGGCCATCCCCTCGTCGCCTCGACGCGCGCCGAGATCGACGACGTGCAGCAGCGGCTGCGCTCCACCGTGCGGGGCTCGCAGGTGCCGCGCAGCTCGGCGGCCGTGGTTCTGAGTCCTGCCGAACGCGCCTCGCTGAGCAAGCAGATGGCCGACCTCGAAGTCGAGGCGGCCTCGTACCAGGCGAAGGAAGCGGGCGTGCGCCAGCAGATCGGTCGCCTCCGCGCATCGCTCACGTCGCTCAGCTCGCGTGAGACGCAGTACACGCAGCTGGCGCGCTCGGTGGAGACCCAGCGCAACCTCTCGTCCATGCTCACGGACAAGCTGAACTCCGCGCGCATGAACGAGCAGGCGACCATCCGCTCCATCCGCATCATCGACCAGGCGAGCCAGCCCAAGTCGCCGAGCTCGAAGCAGACGATGATGGTCCTGCTGGGCGGCGTGGCCGCCGCGCTCGTCGTCTCGTTCGGCACGGCGTTCGCGCTGCAGACCGTCAACGAGGTGGTCGAGACGGAGGACGACGTGGTACGGGCCACCGGACTGCCCGTCCTCGGCTGCATCCCCGTGGTCGCGCCGCTACCGGGTCGCGACGCCGGGGAGCCGACGAACTTCCTCCTCGACGGCCCGTCGTATCCGCTCGCCATGGAGGCGTGTCGGTCGGTGCGCACGTCGATCGAGTTCCAGAATTCCGATCGCGCGCCGCGCACGTTGCTCGTCGCCAGCCCGGGAGCGGGCGAGGGCAAGTCGACGGTGCTCTACAACCTGGCCTGGGCGTTCTGGGAGACCGGGCGCCGGATGCTGGTCATCGACGCCGACCTGCGGCGGCCCTCGCTGCACCGCTGCTTCCAGATCGCCAACGAGATCGGGCTCGTGGACACGCTGCGGCGCGGCTCGGAAGAGGTCGAGGCCAACCGCGTCGTGAAGGACGGCTTCAGCTTCCTGCCCTCGGGCATCGAGCCCACCAATCCCGGCGCGCTGCTCAGCTCACGCAACATGCGGCGCCTGCTCGAGATGGGGCGCGAGCGGCACGACATGATCATCATCGACTCGCCGCCCGTGCTGGCCGTGTCGGACAACCTCGCCCTCTCGTCGCAGGTCGACGCCATCCTGC
>JBKPPN010000081.1:0-5933 GCA_046733575.1 Candidatus Methylomirabilota bacterium
CAGCACGCCGTCGGCGATCTCGCCCGCGAGCTCGATGGCCTTCGGCCCAGACGCGGCCATGAGCACGGGGATCGGGCGGCCCGAGCTGTAGGCGAGTCGACCGGCCGTCCCGTGGAAGTCGACGCTCTTGCCCGCGACGAGGGTCTTCACCGTGGTGATGCACGCGCGCATCTCGCCCAGCGTGGCCGGCTTGCGACCGATCGTGCTCGCCGACGTGTACCCGGTGCCGATGACGAACTTCACGCGCCCGGGGGCCAGCTCCTCCACCGTCTGGATCGCGCTCGCCAGCACCGAGGCGTCGCGCGTGAACGGATTGGTCACCGCGGGGAAGAGCGCCATGCGCGAGGTGTGTGTCGCCGCTTGCCCCAGCGTGACGAACGTGTCGCGGCAGATCATCTGACTGTCGAGGATGCCGGCGCCGTCGAAGCCGGCGGCCTCGACGTCCTGCAGGAACTTCATCATCTCGGGGATGGGGGAGGTGCCGGGGACCCTCAGGTAGACGCGGACGGGTGGCGCCATCGTGCGCTCCTTCTCGGGATGACGGTCAGAACTCGAGAAACGCCTTCAGCGCGGCGAGCACCGCATCGGGATTGTCCTCGTGCAGCGTGTGCACGGCGCGTGGGATCTCCACGAGCGTGCCGCGTGGCAGCTCCTTCGCCATGCGCGCGGCCACGTCCGCGTCGAGCACCGTGCTCTCCGCGCCGCGCAGCACGAGCGTCGGCACGTGAATGCCGCGCAGCATGGCCCACCAGTCGGCGTCGATCTGCGTGCGCCGCTCCTTGATGCTGGGATGCCACTTCCACACGAGCGCGCCGTCGCCGCGCGGCGTGAGGCTGTGCGACGCGACCCAGCGGTAATAGTGGATGCCCGGGTAGGGATTGCCGCGATAGAGATGTTGCGCGGCCTGCTCGATGCTGTCCCACGTGTCAGGCTCGGGCGGTCCCGACGACGGCGCGCTCGCCTTGGCGCTGATCACGGGCCCGATGTCGACGATCACCAGCTTCTGCACCGCGTCGGGGCGCTTCGACGTGAAGTAGATGCCGTTGCGCCCGCCCATCGACAGCCCGACGAGGATGAACGACGTCAGGCGCAGCTGATCGACCACGCCGGTGAGGTCGTCGAAGGCGGCGATGGGGTTGTAGACCTCGCCCGGATCGCTGTCGCCGTGACCGCGCTGATCGAGGGCGAGCACGCGGAAGTGCGGCTGGAGCGCGATGCTGAGCGTATCCCACGCGTGGGCGTGACCCGTGAACCCGTGCAGGAGCAGGAGCGGCGTGCGGCCCTCGCCGCCCCAGTCCAGCAGGTGCAGCTTCGCGCCGTTGACCACGAGGTCGCGCTCGATCGGACGCAGGAGGTTCATGGCGGTGAGGATAGCAGGATTGGCGAGGGCCCCGCCGCGCGAGCGCGACGGTCAGCGCACCGGGAAGGCGGTGAGCACGTACACGCCCGCGACGATCATCAGCGTGCCGCTGATGACGCGCGGGTTCAGCGCCTCCACCCCGCGGAGGAAGAAGAAGCTCAGGATGAGCACGAACGCGGGCGCGGTCGCGTAGAGCGGCGCGACGACGCTGACGGCGCCCAGGCTCAGCGCCACGATGTTGAGGAAGACCGCGCTGTTCTCCGCCGCGCCCCCGAGGATGAACCACGCGAGGGTCGGTCCGCGGCACGACATCGCCTTGCGACGCCCCGACGCCAGCAGCAGCCCGGCGAAGGCGACCATCGCCGTCGTGACGTTGAGCGCGGTGCCGAAGACGGGACCGATGTGCAGCACGCCGATCTTGCGCAGGATCGCCACCACGCCGAAGCACACCGCCGACATGAGCGGGACGGCGATACGGCGCGGTCGGAACGGGATGCCGCGACCTTCCGTCGACAGCAGCATGGCGCCCGCCATGATGACGATCGTGCCGGCCAGGATGGGCAGCGTGACGTGCTCGCCCAGCACGATGATGGCGAGCAGCGTGGAGAACAGCACGTTGAGGTTCAGGATCGCCGCCGTCACCGATGCACCCACGCGTTCGATGGCCATGAAGCGCAGGAGACGTCCCGCGATCGTGCCGAGCAGCCCCGCGAGCACGAAGTACACGATGCCGGCAAGCGACGGTCGCGCGAGGCCGCCCCGGACGAGGATGATGATCCAGAAACCGATGGCGCCCACGAGCAGATTGATCCACAGCGCGGTGTAGGAATCGCTGTCGCGCAGACCCTTGCGGACCGCGATGGTGGCCACCGCCGAGAGGAGCGCGGCCACGAGCGCGAGGGTTTGCGCCGTCGAAGGCACGGCGCCAGCCTACCAGCATTTCCTGTAGAGTCGGCACGCGATGGAACAACTGGCAACCGGCTACGGCCTGATCGAAGGACCGGTGTGGGACTCGACGCGCGGACTCGTGTTCAGCGACGTGGAGAAGGGCGGCGTCTACTGCCTGTCGCCCTCGGGCGCGATCACGACTGTGGTCGAACACCGGCGTGGCATCGGCGGCATGGCGCTGCATGCGGACGGTGGACTCGTCGTCTCCGGTCGTAACGTGGCGTACAAGCCGCCCGGCGGTGCGGGGACCGTCGTGCTCCTCGATCGCGACGAGTCGATCGTCGGCTTCAACGATCTGACCACCGACACGCGCGGCCGCGTCTACGTCGGCTCGCTCGGCGTGAGCCCGTTCGACGCGTCCGCGCGCGAGAGCGCGAAGACGGGCTGGCTGCACGTGCTCGACGTGGACGGCTCCGCGCGGCGCATCGCCGAGGGGATCACGTTGAGCAACGGCCTGGGGTTCTCGCCCGATGAGAAGCGCCTGTACCACTCCGACAGTCGCGCCGGCATCGTCGGCGTGTACGACGTGGCGGCGGACGGGAGTGTCGGCCCGCGGCGCACGTTCGCGCGACTCGACTCGGGCGTCCCGGACGGGCTCGTCGTCTCCGTCGACGGCGCGGTGTGGGTGGCGGCGGCGTACGGCGGTGCGGTGGTCGTCTTCGACGCGGACGGCAAGGAGCGCGACCGGATCGCGTGTCCGCTGCCGATGGTGACGAGCGTCTGCTTCGGCGGCGACGATCTCACGGACCTGTACATCGTGACGGGATCGGCGGGAAGCGGCCGGGCGGACGCGGGGTCGATCCTCCGCGTCCGCGCTCCGGTGGCGGGACTGCCTGTGCCGCCCGCGCGGGTCGCCGTGCCGCGATGACGGGATTCCCGGTCGAGCGCGCGGCGAAGCGCCAGGCGCTGCTCGATGCGGTGGCACGCGTGACGCCGACCCTCGTGGCGCACGCGACCGAGGCCGAGAAGCTCGGAACGCTGCCCGAGGCGACGGTGGACGCGCTCGACGAGGCCGGGCTGTTCCAGCTGAAGCTGCCCGCGGTGCTCGGCGGCGCGGAGGCCGATCCGGTCACGCAGTTCGAGGTGCTGGAGGCGCTCGCCGAGATCGACGCATCGGCCGCGTGGTGCACGATGGTCGGCGCCACCACGCTGACGCTCCCCGCGGTCTACCTGCCTCGGGACGCCGTCGCGAAGATCTTCCCGGTCGGGCGAATCCCGCGCGCCGCCGGCGTGTACATGCCGATCGGCTGCGCCACGCCCGTGCCCGGCGGCTACCGGGTCAGCGGTCGGTGGCCCTTCGCCAGCGGCGTGCGCCACTCGCACTGGATGTCCGCCACGGCGCGCATCGTGCGCGACGGCGTCGTGACGTCCGAGCGACGGGCCGTCGTCTTCCCCACCGAGTCGGCCATCGTGCACGACAACTGGCACGTCGCGGGGCTCCAGGGCACGGGCAGCTGCGACTTCTCGCTCGATGATCTGTTCGTCGCGGAGGAGTTCTCCTGGGACGCCGAGACCGCGGAGCCCCAGCGGGGTGGCGCGCTGTACCGGCTCGCGATGCCGGGGTTCGTCGCGAACGAGCACGCGGCATTCGCGCTCGGCGTCGCCCGCCGGGCGCTGGACGTGTTCGTTGACGTCGCGAAGGACAAGGCTCGCGGCGTCGTGCCGTCAATGCTGGCCGGACGTCCGGCGGTGCAGCGCCTCGTGGCGAAGGCCGATCTCGAGCTGAAGGCCGCGCGCGCACTGGCCGTCGAGGTGTACGAGCGAGCCTGGCAGACGGTGAGCGCGGGAGAGGCCGTCACGCCGGCCACGCAGGCGGCGCTGCGTGCGATGGCGGTCCACGCGACCGACGTCGCGGTCGACGTCACGACGCGCGTGTTCCGCGCCGCGGGCGGGTCGGCGCTCTACCTCGACCACGCGCTCCAGCGGTGTCTGCGCGACCTGTACGCCGGGGCGCAGCACTTCATGGTGAGCGACTCCGCGTACGAGGGCCGGGGTCAGTTCATGCTGGGTGTGACGACCGCGCATCCGATGATGTAGCGCACGCGCGGTTCGACGGCGGCGCCAGCCAGTTGAAATCCGCGCCCCGGTCTCTCACGGAGCGCCCGCAGTACAGCACGGTCTCAGTCTTGTGCAGTCGGCGGTTGCGATATCTCGAACGTCCAATTCACGATTCACGCTCGGGAATGTCCAGCAGCATGCCGTGGAGAGCCCTCGCGAAGCGGCGCATGCCGGCCCGATCGGTGCGGTAGGCGAGCACGTCCCGGTCGCCAATCTGGGAGGCGATGTAGCGGATGTTGGAGCTGGTCGAGTTGGTGAGATCCTCCGATCGCGTGATTCGAGCATGGTCCGCGATGAAGATGCAGCGATTCTCGACGTCGAGCCGGTCGATCTCCGAAACCTCCCAGGCCAGGTTGAACGTCGGTTCCGAGACGTCGATGATGACTGCTGACGCAACGGACGAGAGCGCCGTGACAGTCTTCTGCCAGATGCTCCCGGCCACGCGCGCGACGACGAGGCGCGGCGCGAACGTCTGCTGACCGAGTTGTGACAGGCGTGAAACCATCGGCCCAATCTCCTCGATCTGTCGAAGCGTGACGCTCTTTTCCTGTTCCGCCTTGCGCAACGCCTCGGCCGACGACGAGGCGAAGATCATGAAACCGAACAGCGGCAGCATCGCCAGCAATACGACGAAGCCGATCATCAGACCGGCAAACGCAAATCCGAACACCGTCGCCAGCACCGCGAACGCCCCGCTCAGGCTGAATTCGAAGTATTCGAGCGGTATTCGTCGTTCCATCACGGACGCGAAGATCGCCGCATACCGGTCGACGGTGCCGTCGCTCAGCAGCCGGTCCCAATCCGGTGCCACGCTCAGCGCCTGGAGAATCAAGATGCCGCCCATGCCCCAGATAGCCCACGGGAACACGACCATCACGAGCGTGTATACCCGGCGGGCCAGCGCCACTATCCGTTCGCCGGTCGTCATGATCGCAGTCGATGTCGTATCGACGCCGACCGGAGCAATCTCGTCGTCATCCAATGTGACGAGCCGCCACGAAGTGCCGATCGTATTGGCGACGGCATAGGTGACCGCCTGCTGTGCCCCGTCATAGCCAAATCGCCGCAGGAACAGCACGATCCGGCGCCGGCCACGAAACAGTCGCCGTCCGTAGCGAATCCCGAAGATGGCCACAAGCATCGAGGCCACGAATGCCGCTTCGACGAGCCGCAATGGAAAGCCCGGTTCGAAGAGCGTCTCGGGCTGGGACTGCAGGTTGTTCACGATGTCGCCCAGCGTGACGAACCCCGTGGGGATTGCCACCACTGTGCTGAGCAGACCGATGAGAACGAGCAGACTGCCGGCGAAGCGAGCGGCCCAGCGGCCGATCTCGTTGATGACCTGCTTCCCGGGATGGTCGAAGACGACGCGCACTGACGTCAGGCTAACGCGGGTCGAATCCTGGAGGACCGGAAGCTACCCCGTCCCCCGCAATGCCGCATCCACCAGCGCATCCATCATCCACCTGACGACCGCCTCCGTCTCCCGATCGCTCGTCCTGCAGATGTCCTTGAGGATGATCATGGGCTCGATGCCATAGACGACGGCGAGGGCCTTGAGCAGGCG
>JBKPPN010000082.1:0-15496 GCA_046733575.1 Candidatus Methylomirabilota bacterium
GCTTGAAGGGGCGAGATGTCGCGCAAGCCGAGCAGCGGCCGCAGGGCGAAGACCAGCGCGACCCAGAGGCCGACGAGGAGCCCGGTGACGATCGCCGACGGCACGAGGCGTACGGCGACGTCCACCGGCAGAAAGTCTCGCACGACGTGCGGCAGCAGGAACTGGATGGCCACGCCGAGCGCCGCGCCGGCCGCGGCGCCCACGAGCCCCATCGCCGCCGACTGCGCCACGTAAATCGCCAGCACCTGGCGGCTCGTGGCGCCGAGGCAGCGGAGGACGGCGACCGTGTCGATCTTGCGGGCCACGAAGGCGTGTACTCCGCTCGCGACCCCGATACCTCCGAGCAGGAGCGCGATCAGGCCGACGATGCCGAGAAAGTCGCCGAGGCGCTCGACCGCCTGCGTGAGGTTCGCTTCGCTCTCCTGCACCGTACGCGTGCGTACGCGAGCCGCCTCGAAGCGCGACTTGTTGGCGGAGACGATCGCCCGCGGGTCGGCTCGCGCCGGCAGCTTGAGCAGCGCCTCGAACTCGGCGCGACTGCCGAAGGTGAGGAGCTGTGTCTCGGGGACGAAGCGCTCGGCGATGAAGATCCGCGGACCCACGATCGCGGCGATTCCGGGGTCGCCGGGGACGTTGTCCAGGGTGCCGTCGATGACGAAGCGCCCGTAGCCGAGGCGGACCGTGTCGCCGACGCGTGCGTCGAGCGCGACGAGGAGCGACGGGTCCACGAGCGCTCTCGCGCCGGTGTGCAGCTCCCGCCAGCGCCCAGCGGGGCTGGTGGTCACCTCGCCGTAGAACGGGTATTCGCGGCTGACCGCGCGCACCTGTACGAGGCGCGTGCCTTCCGTGCGCGGCACGAACGCCATAGACGCGAAGCTCGTCACGCGCGCGACGGGGATTCCCGATCGGCGCAGCGAGTCGATGAGCGAATCGACGGCTGGCGCGAACGGCTGCCGCGACGTGAGCGAGAGGTCGCCGCCGAGGAGGGCGCGCGACTGCTCGCGCACGGAGCGGGTGACGTTGGCGGCGAAGGAATCGATGGCGACCAACGCTGCGACGCCGAGGAAGATCGACGACATGTAGAGCAGCAGGCGGCGACGCGCCGTGCGGCTCTCGCGCCAGGCGAGGGAGAGAAGCGGAGCGCGGGACGTGACGAGCGGAGCGGGCCGCCCCGATGCGGTCGGGGGAGCGGCCGTCATGCAGCGTCTCCGGCGGGTTCGTGTAGCATGGAGCGCTCGTTCCGCGCCTCGCGGGCCGTGTCCTCGACGACGGCGCCGTCGGCGAGGCGAATCACGCGTCGGGCGCGTGAGGCTAGGGCCAGGTCGTGGGTGACCAGCACCACGGTGGACCCGGACGCTTGGTTGAGGGACTCGAGAAGCTCGACGACGCGCGCGCCGCTGCCGGCGTCGAGGTTTCCCGTGGGTTCGTCGGCGAACAGGATGCGCGGGCGGTTCACGAAGGCGCGGGCGATCGCCACACGCTGCTGCTCGCCGCCGGAGAGCTGGGCCGGGAAGTGGTCGGTCCGGTCGCCGAGGCCGACACGCTCGAGCAGCTCGCGCGCGCGGACGGCCGCGTCGCGCTCGCCGCGGAGCTCGAGCGGGACCTGGACGTTCTCGATCGCGGTAAGGGTCGGAATAAGTTGAAAGCTCTGGAACACGAACCCCACTTTCTCGCCGCGCAGTCGGGCGCGCTGGTCCTCGGTGAGGTCTCCGAGGCGAGTGCCGTCGAGCTCCACGTCGCCACGCGTCGGGGTGTCGAGCCCCGCAAGGAGGCCCAGGAGCGTGGTCTTTCCGCTCCCCGACGGCCCGACAATCGCGACGAAGCTCCCCTGCGGGATCGTGAACGAGACATCGCGCAGGACGGCGAGCGGTTGTGTGCCGCTGCGATATTCCTTGGTCAACTGACGGGCGACGAGCATGCGTGGGTGGTCGAGACGGACGGTGAGGCGGCTTGACGTGAGCGGGCGGCTGACGGGAGCTGCGGGTGCGCTCCTCGCACTGGCGGTGGCCGCGGCGTGTGGCGGCGGGGACGGCGGCGGAACGCAGGGCCGCGGCGACGCGGCCGCCACGGCGACGGCCGAGAGCGCGCCGCGCGCGCGGTCGTCACCAACGGCGTCGGTGCCCGTCACCCCGGTGGCCGCGAGCGAGGGCGATTCGGTGAACGGGCGCAAGGAGCGTGCGGGCGACTGCACGCCGCGGCGGCTGCGCGCGCTCTTCGTCGGCACGAGCCTGACCGCGGGGCTCGGTTTGGCGCCCGATCAAGCATACCCCTCGCTGATCCAGCGCATGGCCGACTCCGCGGGCTACGCGGTGGAGGTGGTGAACGCGGGCGTCAGCGGCGAGACGTCGGCGGCCGCGCTGCGGCGTGCCGATTGGCTCTTCCGGGCGCCGGTGGACATCGTGCTTCTCGAGACCGGGGCGAACGACGGCCTGCGAGGGCTCGATCCGGCGGCGACGCGCGACAACATCCGCGCGATCCTGGGCAAGGTGCGTCAGGCGCACCCCAACGCGCGGGTGCTCCTGGCGCAGATGGAGGCGCCGCCGAACCTCGGTGCGCAGTATACGTCCGCCTTTCGCGCGATGTTTCCCGATCTGGCGCGCGAGACGGGCGCGACGCTCGTCCCGTTCCTGCTGGAAGGCGTGGCCGGCGAGGCGGACTTGAATCAGCCGGATGGGATTCATCCCAACGTGGCCGGCGAGCGCCGAGTCGCGGCGAACGTGTGGCCGTCGGTGGACGCTGCACTCCGCGCGCTTGACCCGTGTTCAGGCAGCGACTAAGTTAAGAGGCTGTCGCGTGTTAGCGCCAGCTCGGCGTGCGCGTGCAGCCCGAACCTCTTTCACGTGGGACCGATCGATATGGCAATGCCGGCAACGCAGATTCGTCGCGGGATGGTGCTCGTATTCGAGGGCGACCCGTGTCGTGTAGTCGAGTTTCGTCACCACACTCCCGGCAACCTGCGGGCGATGGTACAGGCGAAGCTCAAGAACCTGCGCACCGGCTCGAGCTTCGAGCATCGCTTCCGCGCGGCCGACTCGATCGAGAAGGCTTCGATGGAAACCCACGAGCTGGAGTTCCTGTATCAGGGTGGGGACACGTACCACTTCATGAACACGGAGAATTACGACCAGCTCGAGATGGACGAGGAGATGCTGGGGGACAACGCGCAGTGGATGCAGCCCGGGATGCGGATCGTCGCCGAGTACTACAACGGTCGCCCGATTGGCATCCAGCTCCCGAACACGCTCACCCTCGAGGTGGTGGACACGGCGCCCGTGATGAAGTCGGCGACGAAGACCGCGTCGACGAAGCCGGCGCGACTCGAGAACGGGGTCACCGTGAACGTCCCCGAGTTCATCTCGACCGGGGAGAAGGTCCGCGTCAACCCGTCGACGGGCGAGTACATGGATCGCGCGAAGTGAGCGAGCGGGGCTCGGGGCTGGCAGTTGGGAAGTCTGCTGGCCCAAGTAGTTGAACTGGGGGACGAGGCCAGTTAAAATTGGACGTCTTCGCCGGCTCGCTCGGCGAAGTGGCGGGCGGCCGGCGCGAGGATCGGCTCGAGGGCGGTTTCTGACACCAGTCCCGAGGCCCCGACCCCGAGCCCCTGCCGTACGGTGACTGTAGCTCAATTGGTTAGAGCACCGGACTGTGGCTCCGGGGGTTGCGGGTTCAATTCCCGTCAGTCACCCTGGGACCGATCGCAGCGACTCGGCCCCTGATAGGTCCGTAGCTCAATTGGTAGAGCACTGGTCTCCAAAACCAGCGGTTGGGGGTTCAAGTCCCTCCGGGCCTGCTGTAGCGACAAGTTGAGCCGCGGGCCGGGGCGAGCAGGCCGGCGAGCGGGAAGGGAACGGCGGTATCGTCTAGGGGACTAGGACGGAGCCCTCTCAAGGCTCAAACACGGGTTCGAATCCCGTTACCGCTACTCGAGAGACCGGTGTCAGGTGCCGAGCGGTGCCCGCCGCGTGTGAGCGGGCTGATGGTGTCGGACACGCACAGGCAAGTGGCCCGTTCGTCTATCGGCTAGGACGCTACCCTTTCAAGGTGGAGAGACGGGTTCGACTCCCGTACGGGCTATCGTTGGAAGGGTGGGCGTGACCGTTGGTGCAAGCGACGCAGTTGTAGTGTGTACGACGGGCTATGGCGAGCCGACGGTGTCTGGTCGACACCCGAGTGCCGACACCTGATACCTGTCGTTCAGGGGCCGTAGCTCAGTTTGGTTAGAGCACTCGACTGTCACTCGAGAGGTCGCGGGTTCGAGCCCCGTCGGCCCCGCTGGTTGTAAGGCAGCAAGACCCTCCGGTTCGCAGGGCAAGCGGACCTCCCTCGCCCTGGTGGTGAAATTGGTAGACACGCCATCTTGAGGGGGTGGTGCCGAAAGGCGTCGCGGTTCGAGTCCGCGCCAGGGCATGAAAGAGCAGGGGTCGGCTCTGTAGTTCCGCCACAGTAGCTCAGTGGTAGAGCACTCGATTCGTAATCGAGCGGTCGTCGGTTCAATCCCGACCTGTGGCTCTCGGTTGATTCACCTGTGAGGTCGAATGCGCGCGGCGAGCACGGGACACCGTGTTCGCCGCGTTTGCTCTGCCGACGATTTTGTGCGGTGGCGCACGGCTGGCCCGCTCCATGCGATACAAACGGGCGTCCCGGGCGAGGCGGGTAGGGGTACCCCCTCGGGCAATCGACGGGACACAGGGGTGCGGCAGTACCGCAGGGACATGGTGGTGGAGAAGGGGAGTGGCGGCGCGAAAGCGTCGCCGAACGGGCGCATCGCCGGCGACGCTGCTGGCGATGCGCCCGTTCGGCGTTGACGGGTCCGCAAGGCCCGGTTACACTTCGCGAAGCGGCGACTCTCGGGTCGCTGCTTGTCACGCCTCGCGGGCGTAATTCAGTTGGTAGAATGCCAGCTTCCCAAGCTGGACGTCGCCGGTTCGAGTCCGGTCGCCCGCTCTGCACTGAGTGCCTGGAAGAGGAACGCGGAGAGCCCCGGCGCGCGATCGCGCGCCGGGGCTCTCCGCGTTTCAGCGTGACCGTCGTCGGCGATCGCGCGCTCGGTGGGTCCTTTTCACGTTAGGCGCGCCCCGCGATGGCGAGCGGCGCTCTCGTGGTCAGTCGCCCGCCTTTACGAAGGCGTCGGCTCGCTTTCGCGCCTCGGTCACGAGGGCGTCCGCCCGAGCGTCCGCCTCGCGTACGACGCGCTCGGCCTGCTGGTCGGCCTCCCGCCGCACCCGGTCGGCGGCGAGCTTCGCCGCCAGGCGGGCGCCGGGGTTCGCCGCGCGAGCCTCCAAAGTGTCGGCCCGCGCCTTCGCCTCGTCGCGACCCTTCGCGGCGACTGTGCGCGCCTCCTCGCGGATGGACGCCGCCTGTCGCTCGGCCTCCTGGACGATCCGCTCGGCCTCGGCGCGCGCCCGCCGCCGCGCGTCGTCGGCGGCAGAGTCGACGCGCTCCTTGGCCTCGGCGGTCTGGCTCTCCAGCTCCCGCCGGGCGGCGTATTTCACCGCGTCGCCCACGGACGACGCGACGCCGGAAAAGTTGGGTCGGACCGTCGGGTTGGTGATCGTGCCCGTCACTCGCGCGCCAAGCTCCACGACCTCCGCGGCGCTGAGGTTCAGTCCCGTCTTGCCGGCCTGCGACGCGAGGCGGGCGACGGTGCGGCCGGCCTCGGGACTCAGGTCGGCGCTCGGTACGGCGAGGGCCAGGTCGTAGTCGAGCGTCTGGTCGATCCCATTGGAGCCGGCCACCCGCATCGTGGAGTGGCCGAGCCGGACGTCGAAGGGCTTTACGACGACGCGGCCGTTCCGGATCTCGAAAGTGGCGCGTAGCGCCTCGAGCGCCGGGTTGCGGAGGTGCTCGAGCGCGAGCGACTCGGCGAGCTTCGCCATGACCGGCACGCCCTGGAGCACGAGCCGACCGCTCTCGATGGAGCCGCGACCGGTGAGCGCGTCGAAGGCCGGGGTCATGTTGCGACCCAGCACCCCCTTGAGCGCCACGTCGCCGGAGACCGTGCCCTGCGTCCAGCGTGCCACGGGGACGAGCTTCTGCACGGTGCCGAGCGCCGCGAACGCCGTCGGCACGTCAACGCTCGCGACGCGGAGGGCGACGTCGAAGGTGGGCTTGGCGACGTCGGCGGTCTCGTAGAAGCCGTTGGCGACCACCGTACCGCGCAGCGTCTCCATGCGCAGATCGTCCAGCGTGACGCGTCGGTCCTTGACGCGGAGGGCGCCTCGGACGTTCGCCGCGGTCACCGCGCCGTAAGTGACGCGGTTCGCCGACGCCTGGAGCGCGAAGTCCACGTTCGGTGGCACCGGGATCACCTCGAGCGCGTCGTCCGAGCGCCACTCGTCGAGGTTGACGTTGGCGCTGCGCACCGCGGCCTGGCCGCGCAGGACGTCGCCGCGGAGAGCGAAGCCGAGGAGGTTGTCGACCCAGCCCGTGGCCACGACCTCGGTGCTGC
The DNA here is from genome assembly GCA_046733575.1 of Candidatus Methylomirabilota bacterium. Taxonomy (GTDB): domain Bacteria; phylum Methylomirabilota; class Methylomirabilia; order Rokubacteriales; family CSP1-6; genus JBKPPN01. The sequence goes on from JBKPPN010000082.1 coordinate 6,449, forward strand.
CGATGCGGGCGGCGAGCGTACTGAGATCGGCGCGCCGCGGCGTGAGGCGCAGTGCGGCGCTGTCGACCGACACTGGCCGCCGCAGCGTCGCCGAGCGGAGGGAGAGCCGCGCGACGTCCACGGTGCCACGCGCGGCGACCTGCTCGTAGCGTCCGGCGTCGAGCTGCGACATGCGCGCACGCATGGCCACGTCCGCCGCAACGGTGCCCGACAGGTCGCTCACTCCGGTGAGCTTCACGGTGCGTCGCAGGTCCGCGAGGTCGAGCGTTCCGGCGAGGCGGAGGTCCACGTCCGGATCGCTCACCGGCGTGCGCATCACGAGCGCCGCGTCGAGCGGGCGGCGCCCGACGACGGCGTGGAATCGCTTGAGGCTTACGACCGTGCTGTCCGCGGAGAGCCCGGCGTTGTCGATCGCGAGGTCCATGGAGACGTCGCGTGCCGCGAGCGGCAGGTCCGGGTAGCGGAATGCGCCGTCGTCTACCCGGGCGCGGATTGCGAACCCCGGGAACGCAGTCGGACCGTACGGACCGCGCACGCGCCCCGACGCGGACATCCGCCCCGACGTCTGAAGGCGCGCGAAGTCGCGAGCGTAGATCGCGGGGACGAGGGAGAGGATGTCGGCGAAGGCGGTGCTCGGCGTCGAGAAGGAGAGATCGAGCGCGACGTTCGGGTCACCGGCCGTGACCGAGCCCGAGAAGGCGAGGGTGAGCTTGTTCAGTCGAAGCGAGTCGTCGCGGAACGTGAAGCGGTGCGCGCGCAGGTCGGCGCCGATGTCGGCGTTGAGCTCGACGGCGACGCGGCTCAGGTAGGGCACGCCGCCGAAGCGGAGCGAGACGGTGTCGGCGCGAGTACGGGTCGCGAGCACGAAGTTGTCGCGCGCGAAGTCGCCGCGCAGCGACTGCTCGAGGCCGGAGAGCGAGGCGGTCAGTCTCGCGTGTCGGTCGTCAAGGGCGAGCGCGCCGTTTCGGATCCGCAAGTCGCGCAGGGTGAGGCCCACGGCCCGCGGGGCCTGGCCGGTCGCGGGCGCCGACTTGCGGGCAATGTCCCAGTTGGCGGTGCCGTCAGCGAGCACACGGAGCCTCGCGACCGGCGTGGCGAGGTCGACCGCGCGGACGACTATGCGCTCGCCGCTCCGCAGGTAGCGGAGTACGCTCGCCGCGTCCAGCACGAGGCGGGCGCGTCGGACCGAGAGCAGCGTGTCGCCCTGGAACGGCTTCACGCCGACGACGGAGAGGCGGTCCAGCGTCAGGGTGACGTTCGGGAAGTCACGGAGGGCGCTCAGCGACACGGTGCCCCAGCGCACGCGGGCGTTGAGCGATCGGTCGAGCTCGAGCCGGATTCGGGAGGCGATGCGGCCCCGGAGCAGGTAGGGGACCGCGACGAGGGCCACGAGAGTGGACGCGGTCACCGCCAGCAGGGTGAGCGCGAGCTTGCGGGGAGATCGCATGGCGCAGTGATCGGGGGTCGGGCGGGGTCGCGGACGGGGGCTCGCCGCTGTTGGTGGACGATCGTGCGGCGGCTCCCGTATCCGTCCCCGTAGGGCGACGAAGCAGAGCGGGGCGGCCGGTTGGCCGCCCCGCTCTGTCCTGCCGTCCGGGCGCGGGAGACTCGCCGCGGACGCTCTAGCTCTGGTGCTGTGCCTTAGAAGGCCACCGTGCCCTCGACCATGAACCCGTTGAACTTGCCGCCATTGCGGATGTCGAGGAGCGGGAAGTCGAGGTACTTCTGGGTCACGTACTCGCCCTTGAGGAGCACGAGCGGGGTGACGAACCAGCCGCCGCCGAACTGCGAGCGCTGCACGTTGATGTCGTTCACGATGCCGGCGAGCCGGCCGGAGACCGTGTTGTACCGGCCGCTGACGTAGAGCTGGTCACCAAGGAAGCGGACCGTGAGCTCGTTCGAGATCTGGTCGATCGTGCGGACGTCCTTCTCGGCCACGTTGTTGATGATGGAGCGGCCCTTGGCGCGCTCGAAGTTCCCGAAGTACTCGACCGGGCCGACCTTGATGAAGGGGTTGATCACCGCCGAATGCAGGCCGGCGTTGGCGCCGGAGAAGGGCTGGATCGCGCCCGACCAGGCCTGGGCCGCCTCGGTGGAGACGGTGTTCTCCATCACGTCGTAGTAGCGCGAGCCGGCGCGGTCACCACTGTAAAGCGTCTGGTTCGCGGAGCGGGACTGGCTGTAGAGCGAGGCGGTGAGGCGGGTGCGGATGAGCGGGGTGATCTGCTCGTCGGCGCCGATCTTGGCGATGTACGCCGGGGCGCGCTTGACGGGGTTCAGGATCGTGCCGCGGACCTCACCGTTCGTGACGCCGCCCATGGCCATCACGCCCTTGGCGCGGAGCAGCACCTCGCCGCCGACCTGGGTCGTGAAGGCGTCCAAGATGTAGTTGCCGACGAGCGGGTTGAACATCGCGTTGCCGTTGTCGGTGCGACGGAAGTGGGCGTCACCGTAGTTGATCTCGAAGTGACCGGCCTTCACCGTCACGTACTGCATCACCTTGTTGAGCAGCGGGTAGTCGATCGGCGAGTCGTCGATCAGGAGGTAGCCGTCCTTGACCCACGTCTCGTTGTGGTGACGGGCGGAGAGGTACCCGGTCATGGCGACGCGGACGCCCTTGGCGAGCTGCGCGTTCACGTACGCGTTCGCGACGGCGTTGTTGAAGCCCTTGCCGATCGTGATCAGCTGGTTCGCGTTGTAGGTCTTGCCACTGGTGGCGTCAACGGCCGGCTTCCAGGTGCCGGTGTTGTGCTGGCTGACCCCCTGGAACTGCTGCGTGAAGGCGGCGCCGAAGCCGAGCTTGAAGCCGGTGAAGGGGACGAGCTCGTCCTTCGGGGCCTCGAAGACGTTGATGCCGCGCTGGTCGTTCGGGCGGATGTGCTGAATCTGGATCTGCGGGACGAGGAGGCTCTTGGCATCCTTCGCCGGCTGAGCCTTCGGACCCGTCGAGTCGGTCGCGGCGGCGACGGTCGTGTCGCTGTCGGAGCGGGTGGTGCGATCGATCGTGGCGACTTGCTGTGCCGCCGCGTTGGAGGCGATCAGCCCGATCGCGCCAAGGACGAAGAGTGAATGGATGGACCGCATTGTCGTGATCTCCCTGTGGTGATTCCCGTTCATGCTCGGCGGCCGGTAGTGACCGCCGAGGCTCTCATTTCAATCCGTATCAGTCCTTGAGCAGCAGGTCGAAGCCGACCTTTACCTTCTCGCCGACCTTCATCGTGCCGAGCATGAGCGTCGGCGGCTTGAGGCCGTACTCCTTCATGTTGATCTCGTAGGTCCCGGCGACGCGGAGCGTCCCGGTGGGCGCTTCCTTCGCCGTCCCCGACATCGTGATCGTCTTCTCCACGCCGCCGAGAAGCAGGGTGCCGGTGACGGTGCCCTTGAGGGCGTCGTCGGCCTTCTGCATGTCGTAGGAGGCGAGGCGGAAGCTGATCGTCGGGTTGTCTTTCGCCTTGAGCGCCTTGAGCATGTGCTCGTTCATCGTGCCGTTGCCGCACTCGAGGCGGGCCGCGGGGACGGTGACCGTGGCGCCGCGCACCGCCTTGTCGCCGGCCATCAGCGAGGCTACGGCAGCCGGCCCGTTGGACTCGACCTTGACGTCGAGCGTCGTCGCCTTGCAGGTGAAGGAGCGCACAGTGGACGTGCCTTCGATCCAAAGCCGGCTCTCCGGCTGCAGCGTCATGATCTCCTTCAGGCCGGTCCACGCCGCGACGGCGGGGACGAGTCCGAGCAGGACGCTGAGGGCTTTCAGAGTGTTGGTGCGCATCGTTGGTCTCCCGTGGTGTTTCCGCGGCCGCGCCTCTCGCGCGACTTCGTGGCTATAGAATCGCCCTTCTGGGACCGGCAATCAGTCGGGTCGCTCTCGGAACTTTCGTAGGGCCGCTTGGAGCCCCCTGTGGGGAAACCCCCGACATGGGGAGCCCGGAAGTCGCGGCTGAACGGCCGTTCCCCCAGAAACGGCGAGGGGGCCGGGGAAGGGAGCGTGCTCCCCTCGCCGACCCCCAGGCTGTCCCGCGACCGCGGGCGCCGATCACCGCGCGTTTCAGGGCTCACGGGCCGCGAAGTGCCCGGACGGGTGGTTCTGGGACTCGAGGACGAGCACCGTGCGGCCGACGATCGGCATGGAGCTCTCGATCCGCACCGGGATCCGGCAGTGGTCGTCGGTGAGGTAGATGCGAATCGTGCCCTCGCCCCGGTAGCGCCGCGCGTCACGGACGCGCATCTCCACGACCAGGGTGGGGAACGTGCCGGCGGCGGTCGTGAGCGTGTCGTGGCCGACCAGGCGCACGGTGGTGGGGTTGCGCGCCGGGTCGAAGTGGCGGTCGAAGCGGTAGGTGCTGTCCGGCGCGAGGGCCAAGGTGCGGATGAAGTACATGAACGAGAGCTCGTCGAGCGGGGCGCTCGTTAGGCTCTGGCCGGCGGTTCCGTCGTCCGCCTGCCAGCGGCGCTCCTCGGGGAAGAGCTCCACGCGCTCGTCGTCCCCCGAGAGGGGCTGCCGCTCGTGCTTGTGGAATCGGAGGGCTGCCATGCGCCGGGTGTCGAGCCAGGACTCGGAGCTGTTGGTGGCGCGCAGGATGCCCATGCGAACCTTGAACTCGGAGCGGAGCTGCACGGCGTCCACGCCGCGCACGTCCACCGGCCCCTCGACCGTCATGCTGCCCCGCCCGACGGTGCCGATCTTCGGCACGACGACGCGGTAGGTCAGGCGCTCGCCGGCCCAGAACGGGAGGCGCCCCGCCGGCGAATCGCTGACGGCGGGGGTGGCGGCTGGGGCAGTCTGCGCGTTGGCGACCACCACCCGCGAGCCGGCGGCGACCAACAAGCTGGCCGCGAGCAGTCCGACGTTCCGCCTCGCGAGGCGGTGACGGGCGGGGTGATTCGGGGTCGCGCGCATCGATCGTCCTCGCTGGCTTCAGTCACGTCGTATCGGGTATGGCAGTAAGCTGTCGCCGCGCGCGGGACGAGTATGTCGGCGAATGCTGGTTTTCTGGGGGGTAGTCAGGGCAGCGTGGCGTGGGAGAACCCCCGACACCCCGACGCGTAACGCCGTCGGCGCCCGTCAGAACGCCCGGGGGCGAACGCTGCGACGTGTTCGGGTCTGCGTCGTTCGTGTAAGCGCTGTTCGGGTGTCGTAAGAAGTCGCGGACGGAAGAAACGGCCCACGGCACGTCTCGTATCTCACGGGTGTGACTGCCTCGGAGACGCTCGCCGCTCGTCGGCGCAGCGCGCTCCCCGCAGCAGGCTACTCACCCTCCCGTCCCAAGGAGAACGACGCCATGCCCGCAACGACCCGCATCCTGCTCTGCGCCGGCAGCGCACTACTCGCCATCGCCGCAACGTCCGCCCCCGCCGCCGCCCAGGCCCGTCTCGACGCCGTGCGCGTCACGACGCCCGCCCCCTCGAAGGCCGACCGGTTGCACGCCGCGGCCGAGGCCCTGCCGACGGAGACGCGCTTCTGGAAGAAGGCGGCGCGCCTGCACGAGGAGTCGGCCACGCGGCGGGCCGCAACGGACCCGATGTCGGTGAGCTGCCTGCGCACGGCGGCGTTCCTTCGCTTTTACGCCGGTGAGCCGCGCACCGCGGTGGAGCTGATGGAGCAGGCGGCGACGCGCGCGAGCGAGATGGGAGACGTGGTCACGGCCGCCAATTCCTACGTCGACGCGGCGTTCATCGCGCAGGGGCTGCATCAGGCCGACCGCACGGCGGCGCTGCGTGAGCGCGCTGAGCGCCTGAGCCACTCGCCGCTGCTCGAGGAAGCGCAGCGCGAGTCCATCCGCACGCGCCTCGCGCAGTGGGTCGAGGTTCAGACCGCCGACCGCCGCTGAGCGCGACCGCCTCGGCGACGCGGCGGGAGGGGAGGGAAGATTCATCGGGCGGGCCGCCGTCCCCACGGGGAGGGCGGCCCGCCCGATTTGCCAGCCGCGACGAAAGCGCTTCGCGCTGCGGGCGGCTGAGTTGTGCGCGGTATTGCAGGGCTTGGCGGGTAAGCGTATGTTTCCGCGGTCGCGGGCCGCAAGCCAGAGCCGCGACGCTACCGGTAGCTCTGCACTTGTCCGCGTCTCTGGCGACGCCCGATGGGTCAGATCGATGTCTCAGGACATGTCGGCGCGGGAGAACGCGCCGAGCACTGGCGTTGGGAGCGAGGAGCTGCGGCGGGCCTTTCGTGCCGCGGCGGTCGGAAACCGCGACGCGCTGGCCGAGCTGCGGGCGGCGGCGCGCACGTACGTGCGCGAGCTCAAGGATCGTGGGTCGTCGCCCGAGGCGACGGTGATCGCGGTCAAAGAATTGATGCGCCGCGCGCTCGCCGGCCACACGCCGTCACACGATCAGCGTCGCGAGACGGACGCCCTCGTGGAGCGCGTCGTGACCTGGTGCATCGAGGAGTACTACCACAACGGCGCGCCGCCCGCCTCGTAGGACGGCCCTCGCGCGGACGTGTGTCGGTGCGGCGGCTTGCGCCCGGTGTCGTTCTCGCTACGTTGCGAAAGTGGTGAATACAAGCGCGGGCGCCCGGCAGAGCGCCCGCGCAGCCTCCGAGAGGGCCGCGACTCCCAGACGGAGTCGCGGCCCTCTCGCTACTCAATTCCTTCCGGAACGATCATGAGCAGCAGCAGCACGACCATCACCACGTCCGAGCGGGTCATCGGCATCTATTACGAGCACCCGGACTGGTTCCGGCCCCTCTTCACGGAGCTCGACCGCCGCGGCGTCGCGTACGCGCGAATCGACGCGTCGGCCCACGTGTATGACCCCGCCGAGCGGGAGTCGCCGTACGCGCTGGTGTTCAACCGTGCGTCGCCCTCCGCGTACCTGCGCGGCAACGGGCAGACGACGTTCCACACGCTGAACTGGCTGCGCCACCTCGAGAGGATCGGCGTGGGGCTCGTGAACGGCGTGAGCGCGTACACGATGGAGACGTCCAAGGCGCTGCAGCTCGACGTGCTCGAGGATATAGGGCTCCCCTACCCGCGCGCCCGCGTCATCAACAGCGCGCGCGCCGCGGTGGAGGCGGCGCGCGGCCTGCGCTACCCGCTGCTGGTGAAGGCGAACATCGGCGGGAGCGGCGCGGGGATCACGCGCTTCGACGACGAGGAGTCGCTCGCGCGTGCCGCGGAGGCCGGGCTGCTCGACCTCGGCGTGGACTCGTCGGCGCTCGTGCAGGAGCTCGCGCCGCTGCGCGGCGGGCACATCACGCGCGTCGAGGTGCTGGGTGGGAAGTTTCTCTACGCGATCAACGTCTACCCGGCGGATGGCTCATTCAACCTCTGCCCGGCCGACGTCTGCCAGACGGCCGACGGTAAGGAACTAGTGCGCGGCGCGTGCGCGCTCGACGCGCCGAAGAACGGGATGCGCGTCGAGGGCTACACGCCGCCCGCGGACATCGTCGCGCAGGTCGAGCGCATCGCGGAGCGCGTGGCGCTCGACGTTGGCGGCATCGAGTATCTCGTGGACGATCGCGACGGGCAGCACTACTTCTACGACATCAACGCCCTGTCGAATTTCGTCGCCGACGCGCCGAACGTGATCGGGTTCGATCCCTTCGCGCGTCTCGTGGACTATCTCGAGAGCAGGCTGTCGGGTGTAGGGGGTAGGGTGTCGGGTAACGGCACCACACGGCGCGCCCCGACACCCGAAACCCTACGCGCTACACCCGTCGGGGTGGCGGCGTCCTCGTCGCTGGAGCGTTGAGTCCTATGCGCTACGGCTACTGGCTCCCGGTCTTCGGCGGGTGGCTGCGGAACGTGCCTGACGAGGGGATGGAGGCGGCCTGGCCGTACGTCAGGCGGCTGGCGCAGCGCAGCGAGCAGCTGGGCTATGATCTCACGCTCATCGCCGAGTTGTTCATGAACGACATCAAGGGTGTGGACGCGCCGGCGCTCGACGCCTGGTCCACCGCCGCCGCGCTGGCGGCGGTGACCGAGCGGCTCGAGCTGATGGTCGCGGTGCGTCCCACGTTCCACCACCCGGCGATTCTCGCGAAGCAAGCGGCGAACATCGACCACATCTCCGGTGGGCGGCTCTCCCTGAACGTCGTCTCGTCGTGGTGGCGCGACGAGGCCCGTCGCTACGGCATCCGCTTCGACGAGCACGACGACCGCTACGCACGCACCGCGGAGTGGCTCGCCGTGGTTGACGGCGTATGGCGCGAGCCGCGCTTCTCCTTCGACGGGCGGTACTACAAGGTCGAGGACACGATTCTCGAGCCGAAGCCGGTGCGGCGTCGCCGGCCCACGATCTACGCGGGGGGCGAGTCCGAGGCCGCGAAGTCGCTCATCGCGCGGGTGTGCGACGCTTACGTCACGCATGGGGATCCGCCGGAGGCGGTGGCGCCGAAGGTGGAGGACATGAGGCGCCGGCGCGCGGCGACGGGCCTCGCGCCGCTCCAGTACGGGATGGCCGCGTACGCGATCGTGCGCGACAGCGACGCCGCGGCGCGACGCGAGGTGGAGCGCATCACGAACGTCAGCCCGGGGTCGCCCGGCTACGCGAACTATCAGGACTGGATCGCCAACACGCAGCTCGAGAGCAAGGTGAGCCTGGAGGACTACTCCGTGTCGAACCGCGGCCTGCGCGCCGGTCTCGTGGGCACGCCGGAGCAGGTGGCGGAGCGCGTGCTCGCCTTCGAGCGGGCGGGCGTAGACCTCGTGCTGCTGCAATTCAGCCCCCAGCTCGAGGAGATGGAGCGCTTCGCCGAGCAGGTCATGCCGCTGGTAAACGGGGCGCGGGACGCGGGGCGGGGGGCGCGCAGTCGGGGCGGTGAGCGCGGTACGCGCGAGCCGCAAGGCATGGCCGCTTCACGCCCTGACGCCCGCTAACCTTCCGCGCTCCCGTCACGATCCTCGCGCCTATCTGCCCGCATTCCGTGGGCACCCGCCCGCGTCCCATGTCTCAGAGCGCCACCGTCCCGACCGAGATCACCGACCCGCTCAACGCGAAGATCCTCGCCGTGTCGGAGGATCGGATCGCGGGGTTCCTGGACGACCCGTTCGCCGAGATTGCGCGCCTCTCCGGCGTGCCGCTCGACGTCGTGCTGGAGCGGCTGCGGGC
>JBKPPN010000083.1:0-3401 GCA_046733575.1 Candidatus Methylomirabilota bacterium
GTGGTGGAGCGAGTCGACGATCTCCGACGTCCTCATCGCGCGCGACAAGGTGCTCTCGGCGGTGAAGCGGGAGCTGCAGGCGAACGGGATCGACCTGCCGTTCCCGACGCGCCAGGTGCTCTTCCACGACCAGACCGAGGAGACCGACGGAGACCGCTCGCGCCAGCGCGAGGGATGGCCGGCGGGGCAGGGAGAGGTGCCCCGGTCGCGCTGGGCGGCGAGCGCGAGCGCGAGCGCGAGCTAGCGGGCGATCGCCCCCAGCGACTCGGCCGGAATCGCCACCGGTTCGAGCGAGAACACCTCGCCGAACGCCCGCGCGACCTCGGCGCGCACGCGCGCGGCGAGCCCCGGCGACTCGCCGAGCTCGCGCGCGACCGACGTCATCACGACGCCCTGGATCCCGCAGGGGACGATCAGGTCGAAGTACGACAGGTCCGTGGTCACGTTGAGCGCGAAGCCGTGCCAGGTCACCCAGTCGCGCGCATGGACGCCGATGGAGGCGAGCTTGCGGCCCTGCGTCCAGACTCCGGTGTAGCCGGCGCTGCGCTCGCCGGCGATGCCGAACGGCGCCACCGCGCGGATGAGCGCCTCCTCGACCTGGCGCAGGTACCAGTGCAGATCCTGCTTGTGGCGCTTGAGATCGACGATCGGATAGCCGACGAGCTGGCCGGGACCATGAAAGGTGACGTCGCCCCCGCGCTCGACCTCGAACAGCTCGACGCCCCGGGCCGCGAGCAGCGCCGGTGATGCCAACAGATGGCGCTCCTTCGACGAGCGCCCGAGCGTCACGACGGGGGGATGCTCGACGAGCAGCAGCAGATCCTCGCCGATCTCGCCGCTGATCCGCGCCCGCGCCACCGATCGCTGGAGCGCGAGCGCGTCCGCGTACGGCATGGTGCGGAGATCGGTGACGAGGAGGCGGGGCATGGAGGAGCGGTAATCGGTATTCGGTTGTCGGTAATCACTATGCATCGGTCAGATCCGATGCGCAGACGTCGGCCGACAACCGATAACCGAGGACAGCGTTTAGGCGTGTATCATCTTCCCGAGCGAATCGAGCGACGCTTCGGCGACTGCCTCCGACAGCGTCGGGTGCGCGTGGATGGCAAGGTCCACCTCTTCAACGGTGTACTCGTTCGTGCGTGCGACGACGAGCTCGTGGATCATCTCGGTCGCGTGCGCGCCGACGATGTGGGCGCCGAGGATCTCTCCGTACTTCGCGCCACGGATGATCTTCACGAAGCCCTCGGTCTCGCCTGACGTACGCGCGCGGCCGTTCGCCGAGAAGGGGAACTTGCCGACCTTGTAGTCGATCTTCTTGTCCTTGCACTGCTGCTCGGTGAGCCCCACCGAGGCGACTTCGGGATGGCAGTAGGTCGCGCCGGGAACGTTGCTGTAGTCGAACAGGTGCGGGTGCTGGCCGGCGATCACCTCGGCCACGACCACGCCCTCGCGCTCGCCCTTGTGTGCGAGCATCGGCGGGCCCGCCACGTCACCGATCGCGTAGAGGCCCTTTACGCTGGTCTCCATCCGCTCGTTGATCTTGACGAATCCACGATCCGTGAGCTGAACACCCTGCTCCTTGAGCCCGATGTCCTCGATGTTCGGCGCACGGCCGGCCGCGACGAGGACGATGTCGACCTTGAGCTCCTTCTTCTCGCCGCCGGCTTCTACCGACATCGACACCGAATCCTTGCCGACCCTCACGTTGGAGATCTTCGCGCCGGTGAGGACTTCGATCTTCCGCTTCTTGAACGAGCGCTCGACTTCCTTCGAGCAGTCCACGTCCTCGACGGGGAGGATGTTCGGCATCACCTCGAGCAGCGTGACTTGCGCGCCGAAAGCGGCGAAGACGTCGGCGAACTCGACGCCCACGGCGCCCGCGCCGACGATGGCAATCGACTTTGGCGTCTTCTCCAGAATCAGCGCCTCATCCGAGGAAACCACCGTCTTCTTGTTCAGCTCGAGGCCAATCTGCGGCAGCCCCTTCACGCGCGAGCCGGTGGAGATGACGACCGCCTTCTTCGCGTCGTGCTTCTCTTCTTTGCCATCCGCTGACTTGACGCTCACGCTGTTCTTGCCCGTGAGTTTTCCCGTCCCCCTGATCCACGTGATCTTGTGCTTCTTGAACAGGAACTCGACGCCCTTGGAGTTCTGGTTGCTGACGGCGCGCGAGCGCTTCATCGCCACGTTGAAGTCGAGCTTCACCTCGCCCGGTGTGACGCCGAACTCGGGCGCCTTCTTCATCTTTTCGGCGAGCAACGCCGCCTCGAGCAGCGCCTTGGCGGGGATGCAGCCCCACAGCACGCAGGTGCCGCCGAGCCCTTCACGCTCGATCACCGCCGTATTGAGGCCGAGCTGGGCGGCGCGGATGGCGCCCACGTAGCCGGCGGGCCCGCCGCCGAGGAAGATCACGTCGTAGGAAGCCATGGATCAGTACACGAGCATGAGAGGATTCTCGATCAGCCGCCGCAGCGTCTGAAGGAACTTCGCGCCCACGGCGCCGTCGATGATGCGGTGATCGCAGCTCATCGTGACGCGCACGCGGTTGCGCACGACGGCGTCTCCGTTCACGACGACGAGCTTCTCCTCGCTCGTGCCGATGGCGAGGATGCCGGCTTCGGGCGGGTTGATGATCGCGGTGAACTGGTCGATGCCGAACATCCCGAGATTGCTCACGGAGAACGTCGAGCCGGTGAACTCCTCGGGCTTCAGCTTTCGCTCGCGCGCGCGCTTGGCGAGCTCCTTGGCTTCGCGCGAGATGTCGCGCATGCGCTTGCGATCGGCGTCCCAGATCACGGGAACGATCAGCCCATCGTCGGTGGCGACGGCCATGCCGAGGTGCACGCGGTTGTGGTAGCGGATCTTGTCGCCGAGCCAGTGCGCGTTCACCTCCGGATGCTGCGACAGGGCGACGGCGGTGGCCTTGAGCAGCACGTCGTTGACGGAGACCTTGAACTGGTCACCCAGTTCCGCCATCGCCTTCCGCATCTCCATCACGCGCGTGAGGTCGAACTCGGCGGTGAGGTAGAAGGTGGGAATCGGACCGATCGATTCGCCGAGTCGCTTGGCGATCGTCTTCCGGATCTGGCTGAGCGGCTCGTCGTGGAAGTCGCCCTCGCGCGGAATCGCCGGTGCGCTCGGTGCCGCTGCGGCGCGCGGCGCGGCTGCGCCTGCGGCGGCGGCCGCCTCAATGTCGCGCTTGATGATGCGACCATTGGGGCCCGAGCCCTGCACGCCGTGCAGATCGAGCCCACGCTCACTCGCCAGCCGTCGCGCCAGGGGCGAGGAGCGGACATCGCCAGACGCGGCAGGCGCGTTGCCCGCTGGTGAAGCCGGAGCGCGCGGTGAACTACCAGGAGGCGCCGGTGGGACGTCCGCCACCTTCTGCTGCGGCGGCG
>JBKPPN010000084.1:0-12323 GCA_046733575.1 Candidatus Methylomirabilota bacterium
TCAGATCCTACGATAGGCGGCGGGATCGGCGAGCCCGAGATCCCGGAAGCCTTTCAGACGGAGCTGACACGCGTCACACCGGCCGCAGGCCGCGCCGTCAACGGCGGCATCGTAGCAGCTGACCGTCAGCGCGTAATCGACCCCGAGCTCGCGACCCCGCTGGATGATGTCCGCCTTGGAGAGCGAGATGAGCGGCGTGTGGATGCGCACGCGCTGTCGGCCCTCCACGGCAGCGCGCGTGGCGAGGTTGGCCATCCGCTCGTAGGCGCCGATGTACTCCGGTCGGCAGTCGGGATATCCGGAGAAGTCGATGGCGGTGACGCCGATGAAGATGTCGCCCGCGCCCAGGACTTCGGCCCACGCAAGCGCGAACGAGAGGAAGATGGTGTTGCGCGCGGGGACGTAGGTGATCGGGATGGCGTCCGCCATCTCGGCCAGCGGGCGGTCCTTGGGCACCGCGAGGTCCGCGGTGAGGGCCGAGCCGCCGAAGGCGCGGAGGTCGATGTCGACGATGCGGTGGCTCTCGGCTCCCGAGCGCGCGGCGACGCGACGCGCCGCCTCGATCTCGGCCGCGTGGCGCTGACCGTAGCGGAACGTGAGGGCGTGCGCGGCGAAGCCGTCGCGGATGGCGATGGCCAGGAGCGTGGTGGAGTCGAGGCCGCCGCTCAGCAGCACCACGGCATCCCGCCGCGCCATCGACCGCGTTACTCGCGTCCGCGCAGCACGTCGACGACGCTCACCGCCGTCGTGAGGTCCGTGCCGCTCGCCTCTCGATAGCGGCGCACGGCGTCCAGTCGCCGACCCGCGGCGAGCAGCGCCTTCAGCTCGGAGACGAGCGGTTCCTTCAGCCCCGCGGCCAGCGCCTCGGCCTGCGCGCGCTGCTCGCGCCGGCGGACTTCTCGCTCGCGAAAGCGCTCGAGACCGTCGGGGGTGGGACAGGGGACGACGATGTACCAGGCGCCGTCGACGGGCGCGATGCGGCGGATCAGCGTCGTCTGCGAGGCCGCAGTGCCGAAGTCGACCTGGAACTCGTGCGTCGCGGCGACCGGCTCGCGGAACAGCGTGTCGGACACCCCGGGCACGGAGAGCGCCCCGGCGGGCACGATGCGCGTGATGCGGTAGCCGGCGACAGCACGCGCGTGGCGGAGGTCGCCCTCGAGCACCGAGTCGAAGAACGGGCGGCTCGCGTCGTCGACGCACGCGCGCGAGGCGGAATGGGTCAGCCGCGTGAGCGCGTCGACGTCACGAGTGCGGATGGCGTCCATGTACTGCTGCACGAGCCGGCGCCGCGCGGCGTCGCCGGCCGCGTCGCCGACGTGCTGCGCCGACGCCGTGTGCGACGCGACGGCGACCAGGGCGAGGCAGACGGCGAGAACGCGGAGCGGCGTCACGGGTCAATCCTATGCCGGCCCCGACGGTGACGCGAATTTCGCGGCCGACGACGCACGAGTCAGACGGCTCCCGTGGTAGCCACGAACGCGGTTCTTGGGTATCGTGCCAGGCGTGTCGTTCGCGGAATCGCGCGCATCCGAGAACCTGAGCTGGCGCTTCGTCGGCTGCGCGGCCGTCTTCGTGACGTGCCTGCTGACCGCGAACATCATCGCGGCGAAGCTGATCGTCGTGGGTGGCGTCGTGCTCGGCGCGGGCATCGTCGTCTTTCCCGTCTCGTACATCGTCTCGGACGTGCTCACCGAGGTCTGGGGATACGCGGTGGCGCGACGGGTGATCTGGCTCGGCTTCGCGTGCAACGCGCTCATGGTGGCTGCGGTGTGGCTCGGCGGCGAGCTGACCCCGGCGCCGTTCTGGAAGGGGCAGGCCGCGTATGCCGAGATCTTCGGGCAGGCGCCGCGGATCCTCGTCGCCTCGTTCGTCGCCTACCTGGTGGGCGAGTTCGCGAACGCGTTCGTGCTTGCGAAGATGAAGATCGTCACCGAGGGGCGCTTTCTGTGGATGCGCACCATCGGCTCGACGATCGTCGGCGAAGGGCTCGACACGCTGGTCTTCGTGGCGCTCGCCTTCGCGGGCCAGGTGCCATCCGACGCGCTCGTCACCATGATGGCGGGACAGTGGGTGGCCAAGGTGGCCTACGAGGCAGCGGCGACGCCGCTGACCTACGCCGTGGTGGGCTGGCTGAAGTCGCGCGAGCACCTCGATACGTACGATCGCCTGACCGATTTCAATCCGATCCGGCTGTGAACCCGAGCGAGCCAGAGCAGGGGTAAGCCATGAAGAAGTTCCAGGGCGTCGACTACTACGGAATCGAGGGTCTCCTGTCCGACGAGGAGCGGATGATTCGCGACGCCGTGCGCGACTGGGTCGAGGCGGAGTTCCTGCCCCTCGTCAGCGAGCACCACCGTGCCGGCACCTTCCCGGTCACGCTCATCCCGAAGCTCGGCGAGCTCGGCGTGTTCGGGGCCACGCTCAAGGGCTACGGCTGCGCTGGGCTGAACAACGTCTCCTACGGGCTCATCATGCAGGAGCTCGAGCGCGGGGACTCGGGCCTGCGCTCCGCCGCATCGGTCCAGAGCGGCCTCGTGATGTACCCGATCTACACCTACGGCTCGGACGCGCAGAAGGACCGCTGGCTGCCCCAGCTGCAGTCCGGGGCGAACGTCGGGTGCTTCGGCCTCACCGAGCCGGACCACGGCTCCGACCCCGGCAGCATGAAGACTCGCGCGACGCGGAAGGGCGACCGCTACGTCCTGAACGGGACGAAGCTCTGGATCACCAACGGCTCCATCGCCGACGTCGCCGTCGTGTGGGCGAAGGAGGACGACGGCGAGATCTACGGCTACCTCGTGGAGAAGGGAACGCCCGGGTTCTCGACCCTCGACATCCACGGCAAGTTCTCCATGCGCGCGTCGATCACGTCGGAGCTCAGCTTCCAGGACTGCGCGATTCCCCTCGAGAACAAGTTCCCCAAGGTCAAGGGACTGCGTGGGCCGCTGGGCTGCCTGAACCAGGCGCGTTACGGCATCGCGTGGGGCGCGGTCGGTGCGGCCATGGCGTGCTACGACTGGTCGCTGCAGTACGCGCAGGAGCGGATCCAGTTCAACAAGCCCATCGGCAGCTTCCAGCTCGTGCAGCAGAAGCTCGTCCACATGATCACCGAGATCACCAAGGCCCAGCTCCTCGTCCTCCAGCTCGGCCGGCTCAAGGACGCGGGCGCGATGCGACCGCAGCAGGTGTCGATGGCGAAGATGAACAACGTGCAGAGCGCGCTCGACATCGCGCGGCTGGCGCGCGACATCCTGGGCGCGGCGGGCATCGTGGACGAGCATCCCGTCATCCGTCACATGCTGAACCTCGAGACCGTCAACACGTACGAGGGCACACACGACATCCACTGCCTCATCATCGGCCGGGACATCACCGGGCTCGATGCCTTCGGGATCTGATCCGTCCTTCCGACGGTGAGGGCGCGCGAGCTTCGCGCCCGTCCGTCGCGGCCCCCACGCTGACGCCGTGGCGGGACCCGGCGCGCCGGGCCCTCGTCATCGCGGCGCTGACGCTCGCCATCCAGAACGGGATCGTGATGGCCTTCGCGGTCCTGTACCTGCCGCTCGTGGAGGAGTTCCGGACGTCGCGCGCCGAGGTCGCGGCCGTGCAGTCGGCCGTCCTGCTGCTCACGGGCTTCGCGGGACCTCTGGTGGGCTGGGCCTTCGATCGTCTGGGACCGCGGCGGCTCCACCAGACGGCCGCCTTCCTCGCCGCGCTCGCGTTCGTGGCCGCGAGCCGCGCCACGTCGCTGCCCGCGCTCGTCGTGACGTACGGACTGGTCGGTGGGCTGATGCTGGCCGCGCTCGGCGGTCAGACGAACATGGTGGTGGCCGCGCTGTGGTATCCGCGCTCACGCGGCCGCGCCATCGCCCTCGTCGACCTCGGCACGGGATTCGGCGCGTTCTGCGTGATCCCGCTCGGGCAGCTCCTCGTGACGACCCTCGGCTGGCGCGCGACGCTGCTCGTGTGGGCGGCGCTGCTCCTGGGTGTCGTCGTCCCGCTCAACGCCTTTCAGCGTCTGCCCGGGCCCCTCGCCGCGACGACGGCCGCGGGCGAGGACGAGCAAGCGTGGAACGTGAGGACCGCGATTCGGGCGCCCGCGTTCTGGTGGCTGGCCGCGGCGGTCTTCTCCGGCTCGTGCGCGTTCCCCGTGATGAACACCCACATGGTCGCGTACGCGATCGGACGCGGGATCACCCCCGAGCGCGCCGCCACGGCGCTCGGCGCCGTGAGCCTGGTGAGCCTGCTCGGACGCTACGGCACGGGGTGGCTCTCGGACCGGGTGGGACGCGCGCCGACCTTGACCATCGCGTACGGCAGCGCGGCGTTCGGGGTGATCTGCCTCTCGATGCTCGCGTTCGGCGGTGGACCGCGCTGGCTCGTGGTGTACGTCGTGCTGTACGGACTCGCCCAGGGATCGACCGGCATCATCTCGTCGGCACGGGCCGCGGACGTGTTCGCGGGCGCGTCGTTCGGCGCGATCTTCGGCTGGATCACGCTGGCCGTCGGGCCGAGTCAGGCTCTCGGCGCCTGGCTCGGCGGCCGCATCTTCGATGCGACGGCGAGCTACCTGCCCGCGTTCGGCTTCGCGGTGGCCGCGCTCGTCGCCGGTGTCGTGGCGATGTGGCAGGTGCGAGAGGGCCGTCCGACCCGTCGCGCCGACGAGGTGCTGTCGGCCTGATCCGGGTGGACGGCCCGCGGCGACTGTCCTAGCTGGCCTGTTCGCCGAGCGGACGTCCGCTCACCGTCTGGATCCGACGGTGCACGTCGTGCAGCGGACGCTGGAGCTCGGCGAGCTGCCCCATCAGCACGCCGACCGTCTCGGCGATCGCGGCCTGCTCCTGGCGCATGTACTGCCCTTCCCCGTTCAGGTCCGTGATGACCTTGCGGAGGTCCATGATCTCGTGACGGAGCCGCGCGATCTCGTCCTCCGCGGCTTCTGCCCGCAGCTTGAGCCGGTCCCGTTCCTCGACGAGCGACGGCACGACACGGCCCAGCATGTACTGGCCGTCATCCAGCCATCGCTCCAGGCGCTGCCGGTCTTCCACGGTCTCGGTCTCGCCCATGTTCGTCACGTCCTTTCCGCGCGAGGGTGAGGGACGACGCACGACGATCGCGAACTCGCCGCCGGTGTCACCAGAAACGACGACGATCCGGGAGTCGCCAGCGCAGCGCAGCCGGAGATAGTGGAGGAGATCGGGCTGGTCACGCGCGACGACGACCATGAAGCAGTCTCGACGAGGCGAATGATCGGTCACCCAATATCTCGGTTCCGCATGTTTGTATATCCCAACATATGGTGGCGGACAAGAACGAAGTTGCGGCGAGCGCGAGAGAGGAAATGGCGAGGCGAGACGTGGCGGCGTGATCTCCGGGCGGGGCGCGGCGGCGTTGGGAGCCCGAGTGCTACAGCGCTACGTAGAGCTCGATCTCGTTGCCGTCGGGGTCGCGGATCGAGAACGAGGTCGCCGTCTCGCCGAACGGCGTCAGGTGCTGCGCTTCGACGGAGCGGCGTGCGGCGGCGAGATCGTCGAGCGAGCGCCCGACGTCGAAGGCGATGTGATACAGGCCCGGTACGCCTTTCGGTTGCGGTCCCGGTCCGTCGGCGCGTGCGAGCTCGCAGGAGACGTCGTGATGGTGCACGCCCGCCGAGAAGAACACGATGCGGCCGTTCTTTCCCGTGCCCGTCTCCTGGAGCCCCAGGATGTCGCGATAGAAGTGCCGGGTCGCATCGAGGTCGCGGACGAAGAGGGAGACGTGACCGAGTTCGCGAACGTGAATCGGTGCGACGGATGGGGCGCCGCTGCGTGTCTCCATCGCGGAGCTAGTGTACCATTGTGCGTCATGGCTGAATCGAGTCCGGCGACGTACGCCGGCGTCGCCGTTCCCCCTCTGTCGTCGCCCGTCGTCGTCAGCACTGCCGATCGCGTGCGTCCGGCGACGCGACTCATCGGACTCCTCGCCCTCGGCCATCTCGTGACCGACGTCAATCAGGGGTCGCTCCCCGCGCTGCTTCCGTTCCTCAAGCACGCGCACGGGCTCTCGTACGCCGCCGTCGGCAGCATCGTGCTCGCGGCGAACCTGATGTCGTCGCTGATCCAGCCCGTGTTCGGCTATCTGTCCGATCGCACCACGCGTCGGTGGTTGCTGCCGCTCTCGGTGGCGACGTCGGGCACCGGCCTCGCGCTCACCGGCGTGGCGCCCAATTACCTCTCCCTCTTCGTGCTCATCTTCGTGATGGGGCTCGGCGTGGCCGCCTATCATCCCGAGGGCTACAAGACCGCGACGGGCGTGGCCGGCGACCGCAAGGCGACCGCGCTCTCGTGGTTCTCGCTCGGCGGGAACATCGGCGTCGCGATCGGTCCGCCCCTGATCACCGCCCTCGTGACCGGCTTCGGCCTGGTCGGCTCGCTCGGGATGCTGGTGCCGAGCCTCGTCATGGCGGCCTTGCTCGTCGTGTCGATCCCGTGGATCGCCGCGGCGGCAGCTCCCCGCGTTCCGGCGTCGGCGACCGCGGCGCGTGCGGGTGCGAATCGACCGACCGCGATGGCCATCCTCGTCGCCGTCGTCGCCATCCGGTCGATGGCCTCGACCGGGTTCACGACCTTCATCCCGTTCTACTACGTGGACTACCTGCACGCCGATCCCAAGGTCGTCGGCCCGCTGCTCTTCGTGTTCCTCGGCGCCGGCGCCGTGGCGACGGTCGTCGCCGGGCTGTTCGCGGATCGGTGGGGCGCGCGCGTGATCACGCGGTGGGCGTTCGCGGCCGCCGTTCCCGCTGGCGTGCTGTTCATGGTCACGGGCGGTCTCGTGGCCGTCGTCATGCTCGGCATCGTGGGCGGAATCCTGATCTCGGTGTTCTCGGTGTCGGTCGTGCTCGGCCAGGCCTATCTGCCGCGCAACACGGGTATGGCGTCGGGACTCATCGTCGGCTTTGCCATCGGCGCGGGCGGTCTCGGGGTGACCGCGCTCGGCTGGATCGCGGATCATCACGGCGTGCCCGCCGTGCTCTGGATCAGCGCGCTGCTCCCCGCGCTCGGCTTCGTGGTGGCGCGCTTCCTGCCCTCTCCCACGGCGTCGTGAACGAAGGCGCGCCGTTTCAGGACGGCGAGCAGGTGCTGCTCGTCGATCAGCGCGGCAAGCGCCACCTGATCTTCCTGCGCAAGTCGGAGACGTTCCACTCCGATCGGGGCTGGGTGCCGCACGACTCGATCATCGGTCAGGCGGACGGCACCTGGGTGCGCAGCTCGATGGGGCTGCGATACCTGGCCCTCCGTCCCACCCTCGCCGAGTACGTGCTCGAGATGCCGCGCGGCGCGCAGGTCATCTACCCCAAAGATCTGGCGATGATCCTGTTCTGGGCCGACGTCTATCCCGGCTGTCGCGTGCTCGAGGCGGGGACGGGATCGGGCGCCCTCACGCTGGCGCTGGTGCGCGCGGTCGGTCCCGAGGGGCGCGTCATCACCTACGAGCAGCGCGACGACTTCGCGCGTCGCGCGCTGGCCAACATCCACACGCGCGCGGGTGAAGTCACGAACCTCACCGTGCGCCTGGGTCCGGTCGAGGAAGGCATCGTCGAGGAAGGCGCCGTGGACCGCGTGCTGCTCGACTTGCCGGAGCCGTGGACGCTCACCACGAAGGTGGCGCGCGTCCTCCGTCCGGGCGGAATCTTTCTCTCGTACGTGCCGACCATCATCCAGTCGCAGCAACTGTCCGACACGCTGGCCCGCGAGCGCGACTGGGCGCTCGTCGAGACGTTCGAGACCCTGTTCCGGCCCTGGAACATCGAAGGACAGTCCGTCCGTCCGTTTCACCGGATGGTCGCGCACACGGGATTCATCACCGTGGCCCGACGCGTGGTCCCCGAGGAGGTCTCGCGCTGATTACCTGGATGCGCCGCTATCGCCGCGTGCTGAACGTGACGCTCATCATCGTGGCGGGTGGGTTCGTCGTCTCGCTCTTCGCCTTCGGCGCGATGGGAGACCGTGAGGGGCGGGCGCAGAACTCGGTGGCCACCGTGAACGGGGAGACCATTCCCATCGAGCGCTACCAGCGCCGGTACCAGGCCTACATGGGCGCGTACTCGCAGATGTACCGCGACCGCTTCACGCCGGAGCTGGCCGAGCGCCTCGGGCTCGCCCAGCAAGTCGTCAACGACCTCGTGCAGGAAGCGGTCATCGTGCAGCGCGCGCGCGCCGAGGGCCTCGAGATCTCGGACGAGGAGCTCAACGCCCAGATCCAGGCCGTTCCCGCCTTCAAGGAAGCGGGGCGCTTCAGCCTCAAGCGCTACCAGGAATTCATGCGTCGTCGCGGGACGAGCGCCAGCCAGTTCGAGAACGACGTGCGTCGCGAGCTGACGCGCGTCAGGATGGAGCAGACGGTGAAGTCCGGCGTCAAGGTCACCGACGCCGAGCTCGAGCGCGCGTTCGCGACACGGCGCGAAGACGTCCGCGCCGCCTGGGCGCTCGTCGATCTCGCCCCGCTCGTGAGCGCGGCGAGCGCCACGGACGCCGAGCTCGAGACCTACCTGAAGGACCACACGGCGGAGTTCAAGCTGCCCGAACGTCGCAAGATCCAGTACGTCACGTTCGCGCCCAAGGACTTCGTGAAGCCGGTGAGCGACGCGGACGTCGAGAAGTACTACACCGAGCACGTGAAGGAGTTCGAGGTCCCGCGCGAGGCGCACCTCGCGCACATTCTCGTGCGCGTCCCGGAGACGGGCGGGAGCGAGGCGGAGGACCGCGCGCGTGCCAAGGCGGCGGAGCTGGCCAACCGGGTGACGGGTGGCGAGGACTTCGCGAAGGTCGCCAAGGAGGCGTCGGAGGATCCGGGGTCGGCGCCGCAGGGCGGCGACCTCGGCTGGGTGAAGAGCGGTCAGACGCTGCCCGAGTTCGAGCGCGCCGCGTTCGCCCTCGGCAAGGGCCAGATCACGGCGGAGCCCGTGCGGTCGCCGGCGGGCTTCCACGTCATCAAGGTGCTCGACGTTCACGAGGCGGTGAAGAAGCCGCTCAGGGAGGTCGCGGCGCAGATCCGGGAGCGCCTCCAGACGGAAGCGGCCGAGCGTGCCGCGGACGCCAAGGCGGCCGAGGTGAAGTCGGCGCTCCAGTCCGCGCCGGACTTCATGGCCCAGGCCCGCACGCTGGGGTTGACACCGATCGAGACGATGGTCTCGCGCTCGCAGCGGCCCGCCGGCGCGCCGATGCCGCCCGATTCCATCGAGGACACCGTCTTCGGCATGTCAATGAACGGCGTGGCGGGGCCGACGAAGACCCCCGCCGGCGTCGTGGTCGTCAAGGTCGTGGAGCAGCTGCCCGCCACGGTGCCGCCCCTCGCGGAGATCAAGGACCGCGTGGTGACCGCGGTGAAGCGGCAGAAGGCGGAGGCGATCGCCGCAGAGCGCGCCAAGCAGTTCGCCGAGGAGGCGAAGACGGGCGACTTCGCGGTCGCCGCCAAGAAGGCCGGCGCGACCACCGGCGAGGCGCGCTTCTCGCGTACGAAACCGGCCGACAAGCTGCCCGGCGACGTGATGCTGGCCGCGCTCCAGACGCCGGCGGGCACGCTCACCGCACCGGTGAAGACGCCGCAGGGCGTGTACCTCCTGAAGGTGCTCGAGCGGACGCCTCCGCCGCCCGCCGAGTTCCAGCAGGAGCGTGAGAAGCTCGCGCAAGAGGTGCTGAACCAGAAGCAGAGCCAGGTGTGGACGTCGTGGGTCGACAACGCCCGGGCCCGCGCGAAGATCGACGTCAACGTGCGCGCGAGCGCGCCGCCCCGAGGCTGAGGCGATGGCGATCCAGCGCACCCCGATGACGAGGCCCGGATTCGAGAAGCTCAAGGACGAGCTCGATCGCCTCAAGCACACCGAGCGTCACGCCATCATCAAGGCCATCGCGGAGGCGCGCGCGCACGGCGACCTCAGCGAGAACGCCGAGTACCACGCCGCGCGCGAGAAGCAGAGCTTCATCGAGGGCCGCATCAACGAGCTCGAGGCCAAGGTCGGTGCGGCCGAGGTGATCGAACCGCCCACGAGCGGCGATCGCGTCACGTTCGGGTCGTCGGTGAAGCTCGAGGACGAGACGGGCAAGGAGCACGTCTACCAGATCGTCGGCTCCGACGAGGCCGAGCCGGCCAAGGGCCGCATCTCGGTGCTGGCGCCGCTGGCGCGCGCCCTCATCGGCAAGCGCGTGGGCGACTCTGTCGTCGCGCAGCTGCCGAACGGCAACAAGACGTTCGAGATCCTCGAAGCCAACTTCGTCTGGCCCACGAGCGGCTGAGCCGCGCGGCGGTCCGCCGCCTTGTGGCTCGCTCGCGCGGCCCGCTACAATACCGGCCATGCCAAAAGCACCCAGTCGCGGCGCCAATCTTCACTACGAGGAAGTCGGAACCGGCACTCCCCTGATCTTCGTGCACGAGTTCGCGGGCGAGTCCGCGAGCTGGCATCTGCAAGTGAGGTTCTTCTCCCGTCGCTATCGCTGCATCACGTTCAACGCGCGTGGTTATCCGCCCTCGGACGTGCCGGAAGACCCCTCGCTGTATTCCCAGAAGCAGGCCGCCGAGGACATCAAGGCCGTCCTCGATCACCTGAAGATCGACAAGGCCCACGTGTGCGGACTGTCGATGGGCGGATACGCGACGCTGCACTTCGGCCTGATGTTCCCCGAGCGCGCGCTCTCGCTCTGCGTGGCCGGCTGCGGATACGGCAGCGAGCGCGCCAAGCAGGCCGACTTCCGGAAGGACAGCGCCGCCGTCATCGAGCGCTTCCAGAAGGACGGCATGGCCGCGGTGGCAGGCATGTACACCAAGGGCCCCACGCGCGTGCAGTTCGCGGACAAGGACCCCGTCGGCTTCACGGAATTTCACCAGCTTCTCGCCAACGGCTCGGCCCTCGGCCACGCGCTCACCATGCAGGGCGTTCAGATGTCGCGTCCATCCGTGTTCGACCTCGACGCGCAGATGGAGAAGCTGGACGTCCCGACGCTGATCATGACGGGCGACGAGGACGACCAGTGCCTGGAGCCCGGCATCCACATGAAGCGCAAGATCGCCACGGCCGGGCTGGTCGTCATCCCCAAGGCCGGGCACACGATCAACCTCGAAGATCCCGAGGCCTTCAACCGCGCGCTCCTCGACTTCCTCACCGCCGTCGACGCCGGTCGCTGGTCGAAGCGCAATCCGGCCTCGCTGTCGGCGTCCGCCATCCTGCCCGCGACGGAGAAAAAGTGATGAGCCTGCCTCTCGAGCGCTTCTCGGTCATCGATCTCACCCGGGCACGGTCCGGGCCGACGGCGGTGCGTCAGCTCGCCGACATGGGCGCGAAGGTCATCAAGGTCGAGGCGCGCGAGGACCGCGACGCCGACTTCGCGCGTCACGGGTTCGACTTCCAGAACGTCCACCGCAACAAGCGCTCGCTGACGCTCGATCTCAAGAAGCCCGAGGGCGTGGAGATCCTGAAGAAGCTCGCCGCGCGCAGCGACGTGCTGGTGGAGAACTACCGGCCCGACGTGAAGAAGCGCCTCGGCATCGACTACGAGACCCTGAGCGCCATCAACCCGCGTCTCGTGTACGGCTCGATCTCGGGCTTCGGACAGAGCGGTCCGTACCGCGACCGTCCCGGCTACGACCAGATCGCGCAGGGCATGGGCGGCCTGATGTCGGTCACCGGCATCCCGGGTCAGGGCCCCGTGCGCGTCGGCATCCCCGTCGCCGATCTGACCGCGGGCATCTTCCTCGCGCAGGGCATTCTCGTTGCGCTCCTCGAGCGCGAGGTGTCGGGCAAGGGCCAGTGGGTCCACACGTCGCTGCTCGAGGCCATGGTGACCATGCTCGACTTCCAGGCCACGCGCTGGACGATGGCGCACGAGATCCCGCCCCAGGCGGGCAACGATCATCCCACCGGCATCCCCACCGGCGTGTTCAAGACGAAGGACGGCTACATCAACATCGCGGCGTCCGGCCAGAACATGTATCGCCGCCTGTGCGAGGCGGTGGGACGCCCGGAGCTCATCGACGACCCCCGCTTCAAGGACATCGGGCTCCGGGGCAAGAATCGCAAGGAGATGAACGCGGAGCTCGATCGCGCGCTCGCGTCGGACACCAGCGCGAACTGGATCGAGAAGCTCAACGCCGCGGGTGTCCCGTGCGGTCCCATCTACAACGTGAAGGAAGTCTTCGAGAACGAGCAGGTGCAGCACCTCGGCCTCGCCGTACCGGTGAAGAGTCCCAAGCTCGGCGAGATCCTCCTGCAGCGGGTGGCCGTGACCCTCTCGCGCACGCCGGGCGCGGTGCGCACCGCGACGCCCGAGCAGGGCGAGCACACGGACGAGATC
>JBKPPN010000085.1:0-11555 GCA_046733575.1 Candidatus Methylomirabilota bacterium
CCGTCCCGTCGAAGCTCGTATCGTGAAACTCCTCGGCCCAGATCCTGTCGAGCGCCGCGACGTCCCCTTGTTCCAGCGCGCGGTTCCAGGCCAGCTCGACCTGCAGCACCTCGTGCTCCGCGTTGGTCCGCTGCGCGACGGCGGGGACCGCCACGGCAATGAACAGCGCGGCGAGCGACACGATCCTCCTCATGAGGCTCCCCTTTCCATATGACACATCGACACGATTCAGCGCTGCCGTTCAATCCTCGTGAAACATCGAATGCGCCACGATGATCGTCTACAGGCCGGCGACCGCTCAAGTCGTGCGAACAGTACTGCGCCACTACAGCAGGGACGAGCACCGCAACGGCGTGCGCCGACCGTCGGACGCGGCGCAGCGGCTCTTCAAGTCGGCTATGTGTTTCGGTAACCCGAGGGGCGGCGCGGCTTGGCCGCGCCGCCTCCGAGCCGGGGGGCTTTGGGGGGCGTCGCGCCCCCCAAGTCAACTAGAACCGCTCGAGCAACCCCCGCGCGCCGCCGCGGGTGACCTGATCGAGCGTGCACTCCCGGGGCCGCTTGTCGGGACGCCAGCGCAGGAGCTTGGTGCCGTGGCGGAAGCGGTCGCCCGAGAAGTGGTCGTAGCGCACCTCGCACACGAGCGACGGCTCGAGCGGTGTCCACTCCGTCGAGCGCTCGTTGGCCCAGCGGCTCGGTCCGCCCGGCGCGCTCCCCGTGAAGCCGCTGCCGCCCACGAGCGGCTCGACGATCGACTTCAGGCCGCGGCGCTCCTCGGCGGTGAAGCTGGACGCGAACCCGACGTGGTTCAGCCGACCCTGGTCGTCGTAGAGGCCGAGCAGCAGCGAGCCGACCTCGCCGCCCGCCTGCAGGTAGCGAAACCCCGCCACCACGCAGTCGGCGGTGCGGATCGCCTTGATCTTGCGCATGGCGTGACGATCGCCGCCGTGATACGGCTCGGCCAGCGTCTTCGCCATCACGCCCTCGAGCCCGCTGCGCGGGAGCTCGCTCATCCAGCGCTGCGCCACCGCGTACTCCTCGGTGGCCGGCGAGAGTCGCACCGGGCCGCCGGGCGGAATCGCGTCGAAGAACTCCGCGAGAGCGTCGCGGCGCTCGCGGAGCGGACGCGCAACGAGCGACGCCCCCGCCGCGTCGACGAGCAGGTCGAAGGCGAGGAACGTGCCGGGCGTCTCGCGCGCGAGCATCTGCACCCGGCTCTCGGCGGGATGGATGCGCTGCAGGAGATCGTCGAAGCTCATCACGCCGTCGACGACGATGACGATCTCGCCGTCGAGCACGAAGCGCGACGCGGACAGCGCCTGGAACGCGGCGATCATCTCGGGGAAGTACCGACCGAGCGGCTGGCCCGCGCGCGACTGCAGCAGCACCTGATCGTCGCGGCGGAACACGAGGCAGCGGAAGCCATCCCACTTCGGCTCGTACAGCCAGCCCGCTCCGGACGGCACGGCATCCGCCGACTTCGCGAGCATCGCGGCGAACGGCGGACGGATGGGCAGGTCGATGGGAGGAAACGTGCCCTCCAGCGCCGCGGCCGGGACGGCGCCGCTGGTGCGCTTCCTGGCTCGCGCCATCACTCGACCGGCGCGGTCTTCACCCAGGCACGGTACACCTCGGCCACGCTCCAGGCCTGGGCGATGCAGCCACGCGGTGTGTACGGCGGCTCGGCGTCGAACACCTCGCTGATGGATCCGATGCAGGCGGCCTCCAGCTCGCCCGGGAAGCCGCGGAGGAACGTTCGCGCCTGCCCACGCTCGGTGGGATGGACGCGCAGCCACGCGTCCACGAACGGACCGATGAGCCACGCCCACACCGTGCCCTGGTGATACGCCGCGTCGCGCGCGCGCAGATCGCCGTCGTAGGTCGGCTTGTAGTCGGGGTGATCGGGAGAGAGCGAGCGCAGGCCGACCGGCGTGAGGAGCCGATCACGCACGACGTCGAGCACGTCCACCCAGCGATCGGGATCGAGGACGGGGTGACGGAGCGAGAGCGCGAAGAGCTGATTGGGCCGGCACGCCGGATCGTCGCCCGCCTCGCCGTCCACCACGTCGAAGAGGAAGCCCGCCTCCTTGTTCCAAAACCGCGCGTTGAACGAGTGTCGCGCCCGATCGGCCGCCTCGCCGACGGGGGACGCCGCCGCGTCGCCCCGCAGCTCGCGCAGCCAGCCCTCGAGGAGGCGGAGCGCGTTGTACCAGAGCGCGTTGATCTCGACCGCCTTCCCCCGACGCGGCGTCACCACCCAGTCGCCGACCTTGGCGTCCATCCACGTGAGCTGATAGCCCTCGGCGCCCTGACGCAGCAGCCCGTCCTCGCGATCGACGCCGATGCCGAAGCGCGTGCCGCGCATGTGGTGGTCGACGATGTCCACGAGCCGGGGCAGCAGCGTGGCCAGCGTGGCGCGGTCGCCCGTGATCTCGACGTAGCGATCGAGCGCGTGGAAGAACCAGAGCGTGGCGTCGGCGGTGTGGTAGAGGCCCGCGCTGTCGCCCTCGGGAAACAGGTTCGGGATGAGCCCGTCGCGGATGTAGTGCGCGAACGTGCGCAGGATGTAGCCCGCCTCGATCTGGCGGCCCGTCAGCAATGTCAGCCCCTCGAGGCTGATCATGGTGTCCCGGCCCCAGTCGGTGAACCAGTGATACCCGGCGATGACGCTTCGGATGTCGTCGCCCATCGCCCGCGCGCGCGCCCGGTCCTCGTGACGCCCTACCGGACTGATGACGAACTGATCGCTCGCCAGCACGAGCTGCCGCGTGAACTCGAGGTCGCCCGGCTCCCGGGGCTCCGGCATCCGCGCGCCGCGCAGCAATCGCTGTCGACGTTCCGTCTCCGCCTCCACCGCCGCCGCCGGAGTGAGCGCGCTCAGCACGTCCCACGGTTCCGTCGAGCCGACCATCGTCACGGTCGCGCCCTCGGTGAGGTCCACGCGGAAGTACCCCGGGCTCCACAGCTCACCCGTTGCCTCGTAGCCGCGCCGTTCCTCCACGCGGTAGAGCACGTTGCGGACGCGGCGATCGTCGAGGGTGAACGCCCCGCCCTCGCCGAGCAGACAGAGCCTGAGGGGCGCCATCCCGCCTTCCGTCCGCAGCTCGTAGCGTCCCTGCACGGCCGTCAGCGCGTACGGACCTCCGCTGGGCTGATTGACGGGGGCGCCGTGCGGCCGGAAATGGATCGAGGGGCGCAGGACGAGGCGCACGGGACCGACGCCCTTCACGAGGCGGTAGGTCACGTGCACGGTGTTCTGCCCGGACGGCATCAGCACCAGCTTCTCGATGACGATGCCGCCGACGTCATAGCGCCATACGGGCAGGCCCATGTCGAGCCGGAAGTCCTTCAGATGGCGCGCGCCGCCGAGCTCGAGGACGCCGCCCTCGTGTTCCTCGCCGCTCAGCACGACGACGGAGCGATCGGGCAGGCGCAGCCGTTCCCAGAGATAGCTCAGCATGCTCACGCGGCCGAGCGGCTCGGGCAGCGCCGCGACGAGCATGCCGTGATAGCGACGCGTGATGACACCGGACACCGTGCCCGAGGCGTAGCCGCCCAGGCCGTTCGTCACCAGCCACTCCGATGTCAGCAGCGCCTCGTCGTTCATCCCGTCCTTCCCCGCGGCGCGGGCGCGAGGACGACGGCGCTCTCCGCGAGCAGCTGCCACGTCGCGTCCGTCGGGATCTCGGGGGTTCCGCTCCCACCATACCGCGGGTGCTCGCTCGACCACACGCACGCCCAGTGCGTGCCCGCGGGCGGCGCGAGCAGCGGCTCGGGCAGGACGTGCAGATCGTGATCGGCGCCGAGGTTCACGACGAGGAGACGGTCGCCGTGACCGCCTCCCGCGAAGCGAAGCGCGAATGCCGCGAGCCCGAGCACCGCGCCCTGGATGGCGTCGCTTCGCTGCGCGGCGAAGACGGGGTCCGCGCGCCGGAGCGCGAGCAGGTCGCGATGCAGCGTGACGGCCTCGACGTGACGGTCGCGCTCGGCGTGATCGAGCTTGGAGCGCGCGAAGCAGGCCGGCGAACCCGGGTCGACGAGGCAGGCCCGTGTCTCCGCGGTGGCGATGCCGGGAAACTGCGAGAGGAACTCCATGCGGCCCTCGCGCACCAGCTGGGCGAGCGGCTGCACGTGATCTGCGAAGTAGAGGAAGGGCGTCGACGCCGAGAACTCCTGCCCCTGGAACAGCATCGGCGTGCCGGGCCCCAGCAGCATGAGCGCGGTGAGGGCGCGATGCCGTCCCGGACTCGTGAGCTGGTGCAGCCGGTCGCCGCGCGCGGAGTTCGCCACCTGATCGTGGTTCTGCAGAAAGGTGATGAACTTCATGGCCGGGATGCCGGCCGTCGACGTCCCGCGGGGCTTGCCTTGCCACGTGGAGCGCTGTCCCTGATAGAGATAGCCGCGCGTCACCGCGGAGAGCAGTTCCTGCGGCGAGCCCGTGTAGTCCGAATAGTACGCCGCACGGGAGCCCGTGGCGGCCACGCGCGCGGTGTGGTGGAAGTCGTCGTTCCATTGCCCGTCGAGGCCGAACCCACCCTGCTCGGCCGGGCGCAGGCCGCGCACGTCCTGGGGCTCGTTCTCGGCGACCACGATGGTGCCGCGGCCGCTCGCCGCCTCGCGCACCCGCCGCGTCACCGCGGCGATGACGTGCTCGGGCGACGCGTCGAAGATCTGCTGGGTCGCGTCGAGACGGAGTCCGTCGAAGTGGAACTCCTCGATCCAGTAGCCGGCATTGCTGACGAAGAAATCGCGCACGGGCCCGGAGTGCGCGCCGTCGAAGTTCAGCGCCTCGCCCCACTCCGTCGCGTAGCTGGTGCTGAAGTATTCCGGCGCGAACGGCTTGAGATAGTTGCCGTCGGGGCCGAGGTGGTTGTAGACGACGTCCAGGATGACGGCCAGACCCTCGGCGTGCGCACGATCGATGAATCTGCGGAGATCGTCGGGGCGTCCGTAGAGATGCGTCGGCGCGTACAGGTCGACGCCGTCGTACCCCCAGCCGAAGCGTCCCGCGAATTCCGCCACCGGCATCATCTCGAGCACGGTGATCCCGAGCGCGCGCAGCGCGGGCAGATGCGCGAGCGCGGCCGCCCACGTCCCCTCGGGCGTGAACGTTCCCACGTGCACTTCGTAGATCACCTGGCCGGGAAGCTCGACGCCGCGCCAGTCGCCATCCGTCCACGCGAACGCGGCGGGATCGACGACCTCCGACTCGCCGTGCGGTCCGTCCGGCTGGAAGCGGGAGGCCGGATCGGGATAGAGGTCATCGCCTCCGTCGAGACGGAATCGATAACGCGTGCCCGCGCGCGCGTCGCGCACGACGGTGCGCCAGTACCCGTCGCCGTCCGCCTCGAGCGGCGTCGACGCGGCGTCGATGACGACGTCGACGCGCGACGCGTGCGGCGCCCACACGCGGAAGTCCACGCCTTCGGCGATGATCTCGGCGCCGACGGAAAGACGCCGTGCGCGCGATCGCGCGGGCGGCTGTGTGATGTTGGTTCGCGTGGCACTACTCATGCTTCGTCCGACGGCACATGTCTTGCTGACTCGTCGCAGCAAGGCGTATGCCGACAACATCGAACGGCTCGGGGCTCGTCGATCCCGTCGCGTCAGCGCGAGCGGCCGGACTTCGCTACGTCGAGGATACGCAGCCCGGACTTCGACGGCGACGCGTGGGCAAGGGCTTCGTCGTGCTGGACGCGCAGGGGCGCCGCGTGCGCGATCTCGAGATGCTGCGTCGCGTGCGTCACCTCGCGATCCCGCCCGCGTGGACCGACGTCTGGATCTGCCCCTCGCCCGACGGGCACGTCCAGGCGACGGGCCGCGACGCGCGCGGTCGCAAGCAGTATCGCTATCACCCGCGCTGGCGCGAGGTGCGCGACGAGACGAAGTACGCGCGCATGCTGTCGTTCGCGCGCGCGCTCCCCGCGCTGCGCGCGCGCGTCGACGAGCACCTCGCCCGTCCGGGGCTGCCGCGCGAGAAGGTCCTCGCCACCCTCGTGCGCTTGCTGGAGACGACGTTCATCCGCGTGGGCAACGAGGAGTACGCGCGTCAGAACAAGTCCTACGGGCTCACCACGCTGCGCGACGACCACGTCGACATCCGCGGCTCCACGTTGCGCTTCAACTTCCGCGGCAAGGGCGGCAAGCGCCACGAGGTCGGCATCACCGACGCGCGCGTCGCGCGCATCGTGCGGCGATGCCAGGAGCTCCCGGGCCAGGAGCTCTTCCAGTACGTCGATGACGACGGCACCGTCCGCACCGTCGACTCCGACGACGTGAACGCGTACCTGCGCGAGGTCACGGGCGAGGATTTCACGGCAAAGGATTTCCGCACCTGGGCGGGCACGGTGCTCGCCGCCCTCGCGCTCCAAGAGGTGCGCACGTTCCGCTCCGCCACCGAGGCGAAGAAGAACGTGCTGCGCGCGATCGAGGCGGTGGCGCGGCAGCTCGGCAACACCCCCGCGATCTGCCGCAAGTGCTACGTCCACCCCGGCGTGATCGAGGCCTACATGGACGGCGCGACGCTCGGCGCGCTCAGGCCGCAGACGGAGCGTCGGATGCGGGCCGCTCTCCGCGGCCTCCGCCCCGAGGAGCGCGGCGTCCTGCGGCTCCTCCGCCGGCGCCTGCGTCGCGCGGCGACGCCGGCGCGTCGAGCGGCCTGAGCCAGCCGGCGTCGATGGTCTTCGTCCCCCCGTCGTCGAAGGTCACCATCACGCTGCCGTCGCGCGACACCGCGTCTTCCACCGTCCCCGGCCCGAACGTGGCGTGCGCGACCCGCGCGCCCTTCTCCCACGTGACGGGCCCGGCGTCGCGCGCCGGTGCGACCGGGGGCGCGACGACCTCGACGCGACGGGGACCGCTGACGCAGTTGTCGCAGTGCCCGCAGGGCTCGACATCGCGCTCGCCGAAGTAACGCAGGATGAAGCGGGCGCGACACTCGGTGGTCTCGGCATAGCGCATCATCTCGCGCAGCTTGCCGCGATCGTCCATGCGCCGCTGCTCGTACTCGCCCAGGAACGTCTCGAACGCATCGGCATCGGGAAAGTCCCGCACCACGGCGAGACCGCGCCGGCGGCGCGCGACGATTTCCGCTCCCTCGAGCTGCGCGACGATCACCTTCACGGCGCGGGCCGGGAGCCCGACCGCCTCCGCGAGCGCGGCGACCGTGGGCGCGGCGTCGCCCTCGCGCACGAGCCGACGCAGCGCCTCCCACACGCGACGCGAGTCGTCGCGGCGCGGATACTTTCCCCCGAGGAAGTACGCCTGGATCCGCCGGTCCTCCACCTGGTACAGGAGCGCGGCGAGGGCAGGCTCGCCATCGCGTCCCGCGCGGCCCGCCTCCTGCGTGTAGCTCTCCAGCGAATCGGGAAACGTGTAGTGGACGACGAAGCGGACGTCGGGCTTGTCGATGCCGAGACCGAAGGCGTTGGTCGCCACCATCACGCGGTACGCGTCGTCCATGAACGCGCGCTGGACCGTCTCCCGCTCGCGCGCGCCGAGCTTGCCGTGGTACCGCGCCGAAGCGATCCCTTCGCTCGAAAGCCAGGCGTGGAGCTCCTCCGCCAGCGCGATCGTGGCGACGTAGACGATGCCGACACCCGACCAGTCGCGCAGGATCTCGAGGATGCGTGCGCGCTTGGCGTCGGCGTTCACCGTCTCGTGCACGCGATACACGAGGTTGGGACGGGCGATGCCGGTGTTGACGACCTCGGCGTCCTCGATGGCGAGCTGCTTGAGGACGTCGGCGACGACGGCGGGCGTCGCGGTGGCGGTCAGCGCCAGCACGGGCGGGCGGCCCAGCCGCTGGATGGCATCGCGCAGCGCCAGGTAGGCGGGGCGGAAGTCGTGGCCCCACTGCGACACGCAGTGGGCCTCGTCCACCACGAAGAGCGACGCGCCCGCACGCGCCACCACGTCGATGTACTCGGGATTCTCCATGCGCTCGGGCGTGACGTAGACGAGCTCGGGCTCGCCGCGACGGATGTCCTCGATCAGTCGCGACTCCTCCGTCGGCGTCACCGTCGAGTCGAGCTTGGCGGCGTCGATCTGCGCCGCGGCCAGCTTGTCCTGCTGATCCTGCATGAGCGAGATCAGCGGGGAGACGACGATGACCGGTCGCGGCAGGAACAGCGCGGGAAGCTGGTAGCAGAGCGACTTCCCCGCCCCCGTCGGCATGATGCCGAGCGCGTTCCGCCCCTCGAGGGCCGCGCCGATCAGCTCGGCCTGGCCGGGACGGAAGGCGTGGACGTCGAAGCGGGTCGCCGCGACGCGACGCACGCGCTTCCAGTCGACGACGCCGCGCGGCGGCTCAGACATGTCCCGGCCACGTGCAGGGCGCGTGCCGTCATCGCGGCGCGCCGCGGATCGAGACGGGCGAGCCCTTCACCTTGAGGCGGACGCCGGTGTCCGCGAGCGCGGTGGGCGAGACGCTGTAGACGGCGACGTCTTGCTCCACCGCGTCCTGGACCAGCACGTACTTGCCATCCGACGTGAACGCGACGCCGCGCACCTCGTGTCCGGCGTCGGCCTCGGCGACCCGTGTCGCCTCGCCACGCCCGAGCGAGAACAGCACCGCCTTGCCACCACCACCGTGGACCCGACCGTCCGACGACGCGGTGGCGCCGTTCACGAGCGTGATCACGAGCCAGCGCGCGTCGGGCGAGATCGCCACGCCGTCGGGCGTCGGCCCCACCGCGACGGTCGCGACCGCGCGGAGCGGCGCGCGCGTCATGTCGATCAGCGTCACCGTGTCCGCGTCGCCCTGTCGTCGCCCTTCGTTGGCGACGACGGCGACGCGAGCGTTGGTCGCGACCTCGACCATGCACGGACGCGTGCCGACAGTGACGTCGCGCCCCGTGTACTGGACCGTGTCCGTCTCGATCGTCAGCACCGCCACCGTCCCCTCGGCGCGCTTCGTGGCTAGCGCCCACCGACCGTCCGGACTGATGGCCACGTGGCACACGTCCGAGCCGGCCTCGCCGACCTTCAGGGTGCCCGCCGCCCTCACCGTCTTGCCGACGATGGTGAGGATCGACACGAGGCCGTCGGCGTGCGCGACGAGCGCGAGATCGCCGGCGCGATTGATCGAGAGGCCCCTCGGCGCACTCGGAAGGAGGACCTTCGTCAGCTCACGGGGCGGATCGAGCTCGAGATCGATCACCTGCAGGTACGCCGGCGGCGCGAGTTGCCCCGCGGCCGGCTGCTCCGCGACGCCGATCGACACCAGCGCGAGCCGCTCGTCGGGCGTGAGCGCGACGCTGGCCGGCGACGCCATCGCGACCGGGCCGATCGGGATCTCGGCCACGACGCGAGGCGGAAACGCCGCGGTGTCGAGCACGGAGAGGACGTCGGTCGGGATGTCGGGGGACGCGGGTGCGGCGGACGACGGGATGCGGCCGCTCGCGGAGAGGACGAGATGCCCGGCGTCGGCCGAGGTCACGCCGGCGAGCAACGCTACCGCGGGGACGACGACGCGCGTCCAGGGTCGGATGGCGGCCTCCTTGCCGCCGCAGACTCTAGCAGAAGCGTCGTCCCGTCGGCGCGGCGAGGTGGCGGAGACGTTCCGTCCCCCACCTCGCCGTCCCGGCGGTCGTCAGATTCGACCGGTCAGCAACAGGATGATCAGGATCAGGAGCAGGA
The DNA here is from genome assembly GCA_046733575.1 of Candidatus Methylomirabilota bacterium. Lineage (GTDB taxonomy): Bacteria > Methylomirabilota > Methylomirabilia > Rokubacteriales > CSP1-6 > JBKPPN01. The sequence goes on from JBKPPN010000085.1 coordinate 9,637, forward strand.
GACCAACGCCCCCGGACGGCCCGTAGCCCCAGCCACGCGAGTACGGCCAGGCCGGGATCGCGCCGATCAAGAGCAAGATCAGGATGACGAGCAGGATCGTTCCCATCGGGGTCCTCCTCGTTAGCGCGGAAGCGGCGGGGGCGTGGGCGCGGCGGCGCCGGCCGGGATCCACACCCAGTAGTACGGCGAATCGGCCGTGCCGTTGCCATAGAGCTGATACCGGCCCTCGGGATACGTGTAGACGCGCTGGACGTTGGTGGACGGCGACGGAACCACCACGGTCGTCGGCGCCGCGGCCGGCACGGTCTCGCGCCGGTAGACGCAGCCGCTGAGCAACACGGCACTGGCGACCGCGGCCACCGTGGCCTTCAGGAACATCGGGTGCTCGAGCTTGACTCTCATACCACACCTCACCGGCGGTGAAATTGTTGCCATACCACCGTCAGCAGCAATCGTCCTGCCAGCGAGTCGAGTGCGGCCGAATATCACGGCGAGGCGGCCGGCGACGACGTGCCCGCCGGCGTCGCGTGGACGGTCGCGAAGTCGCGCACGCGCGCACGCGCCGTCGGCTCGTCGCCCGCGAGGCGTTCGGCGATGCGCATGGCGTAGCGGGTGCTTCGACGGTCGCCGATGCTTGCGAACGCCTCGCCCGCCCGGAGCACGCCGTCCACCGAGCGCTCCTCTCGCGCCGCCGTCAGCGCGGTGCTGTAACTCTGTCGTGCGCGTCCCCGACTCGCCATCCCGAGGGCCGCGTCGCCGACGTCGATCAGCGCGCGCCAGTCGCGCCCGGAGCGCGCCGTCGTGAACGCCTCACGCCACGCCGCCCACGCGCGGCTCGTGTCCCCCGCCGCGTAGGCGTCGTGCGCCCGGTTCAGGATCAGTCGACGCAGATCGTCGGCGCCCGCACGCGAGCCCTCCGCGGCCCGCGGTCCACGACCGAGTGGATGCGGCACGCGCCCCGAGAACGCGATCGAGGCGACGAGCAAGAAGACGAGGATCACGATCGCGGTGCCGACGCGTGAAATCATCACGGCGGGAGGGGCAGCAATTGCCGTGCACGCCGGGCCCCGTCGCAAGCGCGCGGAATGTGAGGCGCTCGCTCACGGCGGCGTGAACGGGATTGCCCATGTTGCGAAATCACGGCCCGCGCGGCCAGACACCACTCGGGGCGGCGTGTCGTCAGACGCGCGTGCGGGCGACGTCGCGTGCGTGGTCGAGGACGCGATAGACGTGGAAGCCCTCCAGCACCGTCTCGTCCCGCTGGTTCGTGATGGCGGTCTCGAACCGCGCGAAGCGGCGATGGCCCTCGTCCCACAGACGCGTCAGCGTGTGACGGAAGTGCAGGGTGTCGCCCACCGCGACGGGCTTCAGGAAGCGCGTGCCCTGCTCCTGGAAGACGAAGCCCTCGAGGAGCGAGGTCGCGGTGCTGGCGCCCAGCGCCGTCATCGAGGCCAGGAGCAAGCCGTGCGCGAGTGGCTTGCCGAAGCGCGTCTGCCGCGCGTACTCCACGTCGTAGTGGATGGGATGGTTGTCGCCGGTGAGGCCGGCGAAGAAGAGGAAGTGCGCGTCGGTGAGCGTCTTCGAGGGGCTGGTGAACGTATCGCCGACCTGCATGCGCGCTAGGATAGCGCAGCATGGACGCGATCCACCGCTTCGCCGAGCACGTCGCGTCCACGTCCTTCGACGATCTTCCCGGCGCAGCCGTCGACGCCACCCGGACCTTCGTGCTCGACACGCTGGGCGTGGCGATCGCGGGTAGCGGCGACCCGCTGGCGACGCAGCTCGGTCGCACCGCGTCGGCCTGGGGTCGCGGCGACGAGGCGACGGTCTGGGGCACGGGGCAGCGACTGCCCGCGCCGAGCGCCGCGCTCGTCAACGCGTACCAGGCGCATTGCCTCGAGTTCGACTGCGTGCACGAG
>JBKPPN010000086.1:0-4757 GCA_046733575.1 Candidatus Methylomirabilota bacterium
ACACTGCGCTGACGGCGGCGCGCGCGGCCGTCGTGACGACGTCCGGCTCCGAACCGTCGCCCGCTCGCCCGCCACACATGCCGCGCCCCCATCGCGCCTTCACCGGCGCGTCGCTCGCGCTGCGCTTGGCCGCCGAGCGCCGCGCTCCTACGGCGCCCGGTTGATCAGCATTCCCGGTTCGCCGTTCAGCACCAGCGTCCACTCGATCTCGATATCCGGGGCGAGCGAGTCACGCACCGAGCAGTACTTCGTGATCGCCAGCTCCACCGCTCGCTCGGCGTGCATGCGCTCGACGCCCGAGCCCGCGACGTCGTACTCGAGCAGCACGTGCTCGAGCCGGCGCGGCGTCGTCGTCACGCGCGTGCCGGTCACCTTGACCTCCAGCCGCTCGACCGGCGTCCGCCGCTTGGCGAGGATGTCGACGACGTCGGTCGCCGTGCACGCGGCCAGCGCGGCGAGCAGCGAGTCGACCGGGCCCAGTCCTGTCGCGCCCTTGCTGTCGATGCGCGCGGTCGGGCCGCCGGCCGGCCGCGTCGCGTCGAAGCGATGCTCGCCGGCCCACACGACGTTGACCCGGTTGGGAGGCTTTCTCGGGGTGCTGTTCTCTGACATCGGATGCGCGCGGCGGCAAGCGGTGAGGGGCTGGAGCGAATGTCCCGCCTCGTTCCGCGTTCCGCGCGCCGCCTCTCGAGAGGCGGCGCGCGGAACGACCGGATGCTTTCCTATCTCCTCGCCTCCCCCTTCTCGATCGGCGCCCGCACGGCGTTCCCCCACTCCGTCCAGCTCCCATCGTAGTTGCGCACGCGCTCGTAGCCGAGCAGGTAGCTGAGCACGAACCAGGTGTGCGAGGAGCGCTCGCCGATGCGGCAGTAGGCGATCACGTCGTCCGACGGCTTGAGCCCCTGCTCCCGCTCGTAGATCGCCCGTAGCTCCTCGGCGCTCTTGAACGTCCCGTCCGGGTTCGCCGCGCGCGCCCAGGGCACGCTGCGCGCCCCCGGGATGTGCCCGCCGCGCAGCGTGCCCTCCTGTGGGTAGTCCGGCATGTGGAGCTTCTCGCCCGTGAACTCCTGCGGCGAGCGCACGTCCACGAGCGGGCGCCGTGCCTCCATGTGCTGCCGCGCGTCCTGCATGAAGGCGCGGATCCGCCCGTCCTGCCGCTCCGGCGCGACGTACGACGTCGGAGGGAAGCTCGGGACGTCGGTCGTCATCGGGCGCCCTTCCTCCTCCCACTTCGCGCGCCCCCCGTCGAGGATGCGCGCGTTCGGGAAGCCGAAGAGCTGGAAGACCCAGAAGGCGTAGGTCGCCCACCAGTTGTTCTTGTCGCCGTAGAAGACCACCGGCGTCGTCTCGTCGATCCCCAGCCGCCGCAACAGCGTCTGGAACTGCTCGCGCGACACGTAGTCGCGCACTACCGGGTCGTTGAGGTCCTGGTGCCAGTCTACCTTCTGCGCGCCCGGGATGTGCTCGACGTCGTAGAGCAGCACGTCCTCGTCGCTCTCGAGGATGCGCAGCGACGGGTCGTCGAGGTGCTCGGCGAGCCAGGCGGTGCTCACGAGGACCTCGGGGTGGACGTACCCCTTGGCCGCGATCTCCGGCGTAACGTCGGCGGTGCTCTTGGTGGCGCTGTCGGTCGTGGACATGGTGCACTCCTACGGATCGTCTCGGAATCGTGACTGCCTGAACACTAACACATCGAAGTGTGAGCCCGTTCGGCCACGCGTTCCACCGCGCGATCCCGTCGCCGCGCGGGCGCGTCAGCCGACGCGCGTCCCGTCGGGCACGGGGGCGTCGGGGGCGAGCAGCACGACGCCCCCCGGCGTCATCCCGCCGAGCACCAGCACCTCGCTCGTGAAGCCGGCGATCCGGCGCGTGCCGATGTTGAGGACCCCCACCACCTGCCGACCGACGAGCCCGGCCGCCGTGTAGTGGTCGGTGATCTGCGCGCTCGACCGACGGCGCCCCACCGCCTCACCGAAGTCGATCTCGAGCTTGATCGACGGCTTGCGCGCCTCGGGGAACGGCTCCGCCGCCACCACCGTCCCGATGCGCAACTCGATCGCGAAGAAGTCGTCCGGGGTAGGCATGCGGGAAGATATGTGAGAGCGAGCGTGGAGCGGGGAGCGTGCAGGAGTATCGCGGCCCGTCCGAGCGGCCCCCTCCACGCTGCCCGCTGCCCGCTGCACGCTCCACGCTGCTCTTAGGTCCCCTGCACCCTGCACGCTAGATTCTTCCCCAAGGCCGCCCGCCCCATCTAAAAACCCCAGACCCAGGGCATCCGAATCACGGTGCGCCCGACGTTCCTCAAGGACCAGTCGCACCCGGAGCGGGGGCAGTTCGTCTTCGCGTACCTCGTGCGCATCGAGAACGTCGGCCGCGCCGCGGCGCGCCTCCTCACGCGGCGCTGGCTCATTCACGACTCGGCCGGCGAGGACACCGAGGTCGAGGGCGAGGGGGTGATCGGCGAGCAGCCGCGCCTGCCGCCCGGCGGGGTGCACGAGTACCGCAGCTTCTGCGTCCTGCGCTCCGAGAGTGGCTACATGGAGGGGCACTACGGCTTCGTGCGCGACGACGGCTCCGCCTTCAACGCCCTCATCCCGCGCTTCACCCTCGACACGGACGAGCAGCCGGACATGAGATAGGAAGGGGGGCACGAGGGACGAGGCACGGGACGCTCCGAGATGCCCGATCAGCCTCTGGTTGCGTCCCGGCCCTCGTGCCTCGCGCCGCCCTTCGTGCCTCACCAGCCTTCAACAATGACTGCGAGCACGCGCCCCGGCACTCCTCCGCGCCTCGCCCGTGTGCAGGGGGCGGCGATCGTCTATCGGCTCTACGACGTGGGCTACGAGATCGCCCTCGACCGCGCGCTCGACCTCCTCGCCTCGAGCGCCCCGGCGCGCGTCCGGCCCGTGCGCGGCGAGGCGCAGGCGATCCAGACACCCAACCCGCCCATCACCGTCCTCCTCGGCGGCGAGACGGTCGCCGTGCAGGGACGGCGCCAGGAGGTCGAGCTCTCGGCGCGCATCTTCGACTTCGGCGTCGTCTCGCTGCGCGTCCGCGTCCCCACGCCGGGGGAGCTCACGTGGGAGGAGTTCACCGCGTTCGGCAACGCCCTCGACGCCGACGTGGACACCGAGCTCGCGGCCCTCTGCGAGCAGCACCTCCGCCTCCTCACCGATCGCATCCGGCCGGCGATCGAGCGCCCGAGCCTCGCCCCGGTGACCGAGGAGTACGTGGTCTACCGCGTGAGCCGCCTCGTGGGCCCCCACGGCGAGACGATCCCCACCGACGCGTTAGGCGACGTGGACGTCGTCCCCCTGCTGCTCAACGAGCGCCGCCCCCTCTCGGCCGACGCGAGGCGCGAGCTCCTGCCGCACCGCTTCTCGTACTACGCCGACGACCTCGCGATCCTCACCTGGGACAACGCGCTCGTCGTCGAGCCCGTGGAGGGGGACACGGACGTCCAGTACATGCTCGAGTTCGCGAACGCGCAGCTCCTCGAGCTGCGCTACTACGACGCGGTGCTCGACGCCGAGCTGCCCAAGATGTACGACCGCGTCTCGCTCGCCCGCTCCCGCGTCCGGCTCACGCGCCGCTTCGGCCCCCTCCTCGCCGACCTCCAGCGCCAGGTCGCCGACTCGACCGAGCTGGTGGAGCGCGTCGAGAACTCGCTCAAGGTCACCGACGACGTCTACCTCGCCCGCGTCTACTCGGCGGCGCTCGACATCTTCCGCGGCCGCGCCTGGCGCACCGGCATCGACCGCAAGATCGCCATCATCCGCGAGACCTACGCGATGCTGAACGCCGAGGCCCAAGCCTGGCGCGCCGAGGCCCTGGAGCTCGCGATCGTTATCCTGATTGTCGCCGAGCTGGTTCTCGCGTTGGTGCGACGCTAGGGGTGCATCGTCAATGGGCCTGGGGTCTCGGGTCTGGCCTCGTCGAGTGCTCAGTAGACCCCACACCCCAGACCCCGCCCTCAGTCCGGGCTCCCCACGTCCGTCGCGATCTTCCAGCTCCCATCGCCCTGCTTGCGCCAGACGGTGAGATAGCTGCCCGTGGACGCAACCTTCTCGGCGCCGGCCGAGTCGCGCCGCACGAGGCGCCAGCGTCCCACCGTCGAGCCGAGCCGCCCGCGTTCGGTGACCACCGCGTCGGTCGGCTCCCACTGCAGGCGCACGGTGGTGTCCGCGAAGGTCGGCGTCATCAGGGCACGGATCGCCGCGAGCCCGGTCGTCACCGTCCCGTTGGCGTTCACCTGCGAGCCGTTCGGCTCAAAGTAGGCGAGCCACCCTTCGACGCCGCGCACCGCGGTCGCGCGGGCGAAGTCGCGGTCCGCCTGCATGATCGCCTCGCGAGCCGCGCCGCGCTCGGCAGCGTAGGCGGGGTCGCGGTGCGCCCCACGCTCGGCGCCGACGTGCGCGGAGCAGCCGGGGAGGAGCATCGCGAGGAGCGAGATCTGAAGTGAGCGGCGCATACGGTTTGGGGCTGCGAGGGTGGTGGAGTCTCGCCGATTGTACGCTCGCGCCCCCGCGGGTGTTCGCCACCCGGCCGCGGCGAGCCGCCGCTACCAGTCGCCGCGCCGCTCGCCGCGCGCGTAGGCGGCCAGCACGCTGAACACCCAGCCACCGTTGCCGATGCCGAGCCCCGCGTAGAACGCCCCCCTGCCGACCACCGGGTTGGTCGTGTGCAGGCTCCAGGCGATCAGGAAGAGTCCGAGCGCGACCCAGAGCATGCACTGCACCGCCGTCCACGCCATGTCC
>JBKPPN010000087.1:0-6055 GCA_046733575.1 Candidatus Methylomirabilota bacterium
GAGCACGAGTTCTATATTATGCGAGTGCCGCCGCGCCGGGACGCTGGCGCTCGAGCGTCGCGGCGGCGAAGGGAGGCCGCGAGCATGGTGAAGCCCCGCATCCTCGGCCGCACGGGATTGCGCGTGTCCGAGCTCGGATTCGGCTGCGGCGACGTGGGCGGTCTCATCGTGCGCGGCGCGCCGGCGGACCGCGAGCGCGCGGTCGCGCGCGCGCTCGAGCTCGGCATCAACTACTTCGACACCGCGGCCTCGTACGGCGGCGGCCAGTCCGAGAAGAACCTCGGCGCGGCCCTCCGCTCACTCGGCCTCACGTCGCGCGTGGGATCGGACCTGCACGTCGGCACCAAGTTCAGCGTCGGCGCGGTGGGCGACGTCGCGGCGGCCATCGAGCGCTCGCTCGACGCCAGCCTCACGCGTCTCGGGCTTCCGCGCGTCGACCTCCTCCAGCTCCATGACCGGATCGTCGAGCGACCCGGCAGCGACCGCGAGCTGACGCCGGACGCCGTGCTCAACGATGTCGTGCCCGCGCTGGAGAAGCTCCGCAAGGCGGGCAAGATCGGCTTCTACGGCATCACGGCCCTCGGGGACACCAGCGCCCTGCACCGCACGCTGGACCGCGGCGTTCTCGACACCGCGCAGGTATGCCTGAATCTCTTGAATCCGAGCGCGGCGGTCGCGGTGCCCGAGGGCTTCCCCGCGCAGGACTTCGAGCGCATGCTGCGCGTCGCGGAGGCGCAGCGCGTGGGGACGATCGTCATCCGCGTCCTCGCCGCCGGCGCGCTGAGCGGCAGCGCCGAGCGTCATCCCGTCGCCATCCCGAGCGTCGCGCCGATCGCGTCCGGCGACGACTACGGCACCGACGTCCGCCGGGCTCAGGCCCTCCGCGCGGTGGTGAAGGAAGGACACGCCGACACGCTCATCGAGGCGTCGCTGCGCTTCGCGCTCACCGATCCCGCCGTGTCGACCGTGCTCCTCGGCTACTCGAGCCTGGAGCACCTCGAATACGCGGCGACGTCGATCGCCAGGGGTCCGCTTCCCGCCGCGGCGCTCGCGCGACTGCGCGACATCTGGAGCGGCCTCGCCCAGGCATGACGGATCACCACGCATCGCTCACGGGGAGGAACCGATGAAGGCCGAGGAGACGCTCGCGAAGCTCGGACTACCGTTGCCGTCGCTCGAGGAGATGTACCAGACGAACGCGTCCGGCGCGCACTACATCTCCCACTACGCCGTGCAGAACATGCTCTATCTCTCGGGAACGACGCCGCGCAAGGACGGCAAGGGCTATCTGCCCGGCGTGCTCGGCAAGGACCTGACCGTGGAGCAGGGATACGAGGCCGCACGCTACGCCGCGGTGACCACGCTCTCGGCCATGAAGTACGCGCTCGGCGATCTCGATCGCATCACGCAGATCGTCCACATGGTGGGGTTCGTCAACTCCGCGCCGGGATTCAGCGACCAGCCGCGCGTCATCAACGGCGCCGCCGACGTGTTCGTCGCGCTGTTCGGCGCCGCGGGCAAGCCGACGCGCGCCGCCATCGGCTGCCAGGGTCTGGGCGGCAACGCTTCCGTCGAGATCATCGTCACCGCGCTGTTCGACGGCGGCGACGTGAAGCCACCGCTGGCGCGCGACCACTTCGCGAAGTAACGCCGCGGACGCTCAGGACGACGGCGGCAGGCCGAACGCCCGTTCGGCCGCCGCCTCGCCCGACCGCACGCAGTCCGCGATCCCCACACCACGGTAGGCACCGCCGGCAAGGAGCGGTCCGCGTCCGGCCTCGAGGCGCTGGGCGATCGCGTCCAGGCGTGCGAGGTGGCCCACGTGGTACTGCGGCATCGACGAGGGATGTCGCCAGAGTCGCGTGAGCACCGGCTCGGCGCTGATTCCCAGGGCCGCCCGGAGGTCGTCGCGCGCGCGCGCCAGCAGCGTCGCGTCGTCCGCGTCGAGCGCCCGCGCATCCCGCGCTCCGCCCAGGAAGACGCGAAACAGCACGTGACCCTCGGGCGCACGGCCGGGATACTTCACGCTGGAGAACGTGCACGCGAGCACGGCGCGCGCCTCGGAGCGGGGGACGACGAAGCCGAAGCCGTCGAGCGGGTGCGGCACGTCGACGCGCCGGTAGCCGAGCGACACCGTCACCGACGACGCGTACGCGATGTCGCCCAGCAGCGTGGCGAGCTGCGGATCGAACGGCCGCACGAGCCGCGCGGCGGCGTGAGACTCCGTGGCGAGGATGAGCTGGTCGGCGTCGACCGACGTGCCCGCGCTCGTGGTGACCCGCCAGCCCTTCTCACCCCGGGTCACGCCGAGCACGCGCTGACCGAGCTGCACGGCCTCCTTGGGCAGGCGATCGGCGAGCGTGTCGACGAGTTCGCCCATCCCGTCCTTGAACGTGACGAACAGGCTCCAGCGCGCGCCGCTCGTGCCCGCCTCCCGCGTGCGGCGCGCGGCGCGCGCCATGGCGAGGATGACGCTGCGCTCGCGACGCTCGAGCTCGACAAAGCGCGGCATCGTCGCGGCCAGGCTCAGGTCGTCGGGGTCCGCGGTGTAGATGCCGGCCACGAGCGGCTGGGCCACGCGCTCCAGCGCCTCCGCGCCGAGCCGACGGCGGACGAAGGCGCCCAGGCTCTCGTCGTCGCCCCCGCCGCGCGGAGTGACGAGGTCGAGCGCCATGCGGAGCTTCCCCGGCCACGAGAAGAGGCTCGACGTGACGAAGGGCAGGAAGCGCGTCGGCGCGAGGAGCTGGAACCCGTCGGGCAACGCGTGCAGCCGTCCGCCGTGCCACACGAACGTCCGGCGATGGGCGTCGTCGGTGCGCATCAAGCGGGGCTCGACGCCGAGCCGCCCGCACAGCGCCAGCGCCCACGGCTTCTCCGAGAGGAAGGAGTCGGGTCCCGCCTCGACGATGAAGCCGTTCACGCGCTCGGTATCGATGGTGCCGCCCAGACGGTCGCGTGCTTCGAGGAGCGTGAGCTCGAGCGCGACGCCACGCTCGCGAGCGAGCTCCACGGCGCGATGCGCGGCGGCGAGCCCGCTCACGCCACCGCCGACGATGACGACCTTCATGCCGTCGCGGCGGCCACGAGGTCGGTGAGCATCGCGATGAACCGGGGATGATCGTTCACCGCGGTGGCGCGGTGCAGGGTCACGCCGGCGGCGCGGGCCACCGCGGCGGCCTCGACGTCCAGGTCGTACAGGACCTCGACGTGGTCGCACACGAAGCCGACCGGCACCACGACGACGTGGCGCTCGCCGTCGGCGCCAAGCGAGCGCAACACGGCGCAGACGTCGGGCTCGAGCCACGGATCGCCGGGGCTGCCGCTCCGGCTCTGATAGGCGATCGACCAGCGCGGATGCTCGAGCCGCGTCGCGACCGCGTGCGCCGCGGCACTCAGATCCGCCACGTAGGCGGACGCGTCGGCCATCGCGACGGGAATGCTGTGAGCGGTGAAGACGAGCGGCGTCCACCGCCGCTCGGGGAGCGGCACCGTGGCGAGCGCCATGCGCGCGCGGTCGGCCACCGCGTCGATGAAGAGCGGGTGAGACGTCCACGGCGGCGCGAAGGTCACGGCAGGCGCCGACGGCGTTCGCTCGCGCGCCGCGTTCACGTCCGCGATGTAACGGTCCCACGAGGCTTCGGTGCGGAGCGACGACAGGATGATCGCGAGCGCGTGGCGGGCCCCCTTCGCCGTCATGGCCGCAAGAGTCTCGTGCAGGTACGGATGCCAGTTCCGCATGCCGACGAAGACGGGCAGCCGACGTCCCGACGTCTCCAGCATCGCGGCGAGGGCGCGGCCCTGCGCGAGGGTGAGATCCTTCAGCGGGGAGCGTCCGCCCGGCATCTGCTCGTAGTGATGCGCCACCTCGTCGAGGCGCTCGGCAGGAATGCGCCGACCGCGCACGACGTTGGCCAGAAACGGCCGGATCTCGGCGGGCGCCGTCGGCCCCCCGAACGCGACGAGCAGCACGGAGTCGATCGGGCCCGTCGGGCTGCTCACCGCGCGCTCAGCTCGTGCACGGCGTCGACCAGCGCCCGCACGTGATCGACGGGCGTCTGCTGGAACACGCCGTGGCCCAGGTTGAAGATGTGTCCGGGCCGGCCCGCCGCGCGCGCGAGGATCGCGCGTGCGCGATCGCGGATGACGGCCGGCGAGGACAGCAGCACGGCGGGATCGAGGTTGCCCTGCACCGCGACGTCGTGGCCCAGGGTGGCCCACGCCGTGTCGAGGTCCACGCGCCAATCCAGGCCGATGACGTCACCGCCGGCCTCACGCATCGCGGGCAGGAGCGCGGCGGTGCCCGTGCCGAAGTGAATGACCGGCACGCCCGGCGCGAGCGCGCGGATGACGGCCCGCGTGTGCGGCAGCACGAAGGCTCGGTAATCGTCCGGGCTCAGCACGCCGACCCAGGAGTCGAAGATCTGCACCGCGTCGGCGCCGGCGTCGATCTGGCCGTTCAGGTAGCGGCCCACCGCATCGGCGAGGATGGCCATGAGCCGGCGCCACGCCGCAGGCTCCTCGTACATCAGTCGCTTGGTGTGCAGGTAGTCGCGCGACGCTCCCCCCTCGACGACGTACGAGGCGAGCGTGAACGGCGCGCCCGCGAAGCCGATGAGCGGCACGCGACCGGCGAGGGCGCGGCGCACGAGACGCACGGTCTCGAAGACGTACGACACCGCGCCGTCGACGTCGATCGGCTTCATGCGCGCGATGTCGGCCTCGCCGCGCACCGGATGGTGGATGACGGGCCCCTCGCCGCGCGCGAACTCGAGCCCGACGCCGAGCGGCTCCAGTACGAGGAGGATATCGGCGAAGAGGATCGCGGCGTCGACGCCGAGCCGCTCGATCGGCTGCAACGTGACCTCGGCCGCGGCCGGGGGGTTCTTGCACAGCTCGAGGAATCCGAACCGCTCCCGCATCGCGCGGTACTCCGGCATGTACCGTCCCGCCTGTCGCATGAGCCAGATCGGGGTGAACGGCGTGGGCTGACGGCGGGCCGCGCGCAGGAACACCGAATCGGAGGGCACGGACCAGCGTAGCCATCGCACGGAGGCGAATCAAGACAACCGTTCGCGGGGACTGCCTCCCCGCCGCGCCGAAGCCTGGGGCAACGAGAACGTGCGCCGTCCCACATCGGCGCGACAATCGAGGTATCGCGAAGCGCGGAGGTGCCGTGATGGCAGCGTTCAAGGACATCCTCGTCATCGTTGACAGCGCGCCGGGTTGCGAAGCGCGCCTCGATCTCGCCACCGCCCTGGCCGCGCGCTTCGGCGCTCGTCTCACCGGTCTCTTCGTCTCTCCGCCCCCCGACCTGCCCGCGATGGTGGAGCCTCCCACGGCGGCCGCGCTCCTCGTCGAGGAGGAGCTGCGCAGCGAGAACGAGATGCGAGCGCACGGCCGTGAGCTGTTCGATCGCTCGGCCGCCGCGCGGGGCGTGAGAACGGAGTGGCGCGCGGCCGAGGGCGAGGCCGGCCGCGCGGCGACGATCCACGCGCACTACGCCGATCTCACCATCGTCGGACAGGCGTCGCCCGACGCGCCGACGCCCGTTCGCACCGATCTGCCGGAGCGCGTCGTGCTGGGCGCCGGCCGTCCCGTCCTCGTCGTCCCGTACGCCGGCACGTTCGCGTCGCTCGGCCAGCGCGCGCTGATCGCGTGGAACGAGAGCCGCGAGGCCGCGCACGCCGTCCACGCGGCCATGCCGCTGCTGGCGGGCGCCGCCAAGGTGACCGTGCTCAGCATCGACGCCGACGACGGCGAGGACGCCGAGGACGACAGCGGCGCGGCGCATCTCGTCGAGCACCTGGCCCGACACGGCGTGCCCGCGGAACCCTCGGTGATGCGGTCGGACGACCTGGACGTCAGCGCGCTGCTGCTGTCGCGCGCGGCCGATCTCGCCGCCGACCTCATCGTGATGGGCGCGTACGGTCACTCGCGCCTCCGCGAGGTCGTCCTCGGCGGGGCGACCCGCGACATCTTCCGCACCATGACAGTCCCCGTCCTGATGGCGCATTGACTCCATGGGGGGCTCGAAGCCCCCCAAACCCCCCCAGCT
>JBKPPN010000088.1:0-7338 GCA_046733575.1 Candidatus Methylomirabilota bacterium
GTCGCGCGCGTTGCTCGCGAGGTCGCGCGCGGTGTCACGCGCGCTGCTCACGACGTCGCGCGCCGTGTCACGCGTGCTGTCCACGACGTCGCGGGCGGTGCGGGTCGCATCCTCACGCATCGCGCTCATCTCTCGGTCCTCCGTTGCTCGAGACTCAGGGTGGCCCTTCGCCGCTGCCACTGCCGTGCCAGGCGTCACGCGAAGGGACGTGCCCGTCGCGAGCGGCCGCTGTCGAGGAGCGGCATCAGTGATTGCCCGTAGGACAGCACCTCGCGGAAGGGATCGCCCAGCGTGCGCAGCCGCTCCCGGATGTTCCCGAAGTGGAAATCCTCGGGATAGATCGGGCGGGTGAGTTCCGCCCAGTCGAGCGGCGTGGCGATGGTCGCGGGAGAGAATTCCCGGACCGCGTACGGGCTCACCAGGGTCGCACCCCGGTGATTGCGGTGCACGTCGATGAGGATCTTGCCGCGGCGGCGCGCCCGTCGCATGTCGAGGGTGAACAGGCTCGGCTCACGCGTGCGGGCCATGCGGGTGATCGTCTCGGCCGCCGCCCGCACCTGATCGAATGTGTGGACGGGCGCGATCGGGACGGTGATGTGCAGCCCGCGACCCCCCGACGTCTTCACCCAGCTCTTGATCTTGAAGTGAGCGAGCAGGTCGCGTACGAGCAGGGCGGCGTTGCGCACCTCGCGGAAGGCGATCTCGGTCGGGTCGAGGTCGAAGAGGAGCTGATCGGGCCGGTCCAGCGCCTCGACCGTGCAGCCCCACGGGTGCGGCGAGATGGCGCCCGCGTTCAGCATGTACACGAGCGCGGCGCGGTCGCTGCCCACGATGTGCTCGGAGTATCCGACCGCGGCGTGCTCGGTGCGGATCCGTCGCGTCGTGATCCAGGTCGGCAGGCCGGGGGGCGCCGTCTTCTGGTACGTGCACTCGCCCGCCATGCCGTCCGGACAGCGCAGGAAGCTGAGCGGACGATTGACGAGGAACGGCATGATGAGCTCGGAGATCTCGAGGTAGTAGTCGATGAGGTCGCCCTTGGTGATGTTCTCCTCGGGCCACAGAACGTGATCGAGGTGCGTCAGGATGAGGCGACGCGCGTCGAGGTCGAAGACCTGACTGCTCACCGGCATGCGTGTCCCGTCGCTTCTCGCCGTCGCCCGTCAGGCCGCGTGCCGTTGCCGTTCAGCGAGAAAGCGATCCACCGCGGCCATCGTGCTCGCCACCGCGAGCCCGGTCTGCACGGTGCGGGTCCCCATCCCCACGAGGCGGAAGAGCGGAATGCGGGACAGCAGCACGCCCGTCCCCAGACCGCCGACGACCAGCGCATAGGGCGTCCACCAGCGGTTCGGCACCGACTCGCGGAGCGTGTCGAGCCGATGCTCGATGAGCCGCCGCGTCACTTCAATGTCAGCTTGGATTTCAGCTGGGCTGCGAGCCATCGCCAGTTCTCCTGGACAGAGGTGATCGTCTCGTGGGGCCACTCGAGGTGCTTCACGCGCCAGACACTCCACCCGATCGCGGCGGCGGAGCTGATCAGGACGGCGCCGCCAGCGATGACGAAGGGCTGCCACGCCACGCCGAAGAGCGGCGCGAACGCGGCGATGAGGAGCACGACGAGCGAGGCCACGAGCGCGATGGCTGACACGAACGCCACGGCCACGGCGATGAGGAGCGAGATGACCAGCTCGCGGGTCTCTGCCACCCCGAGCTCGAACTCGAGCTTGACGAGGTGACCGAGGCGCGTCGCGATGGTGTCGTTCTCGAGCTCGCGCGGTGACAGACGGTGGACGGTGGCCATCGCCGCATTGTGAAGCAAGTTCGTTGCCGGGACCAGCGTGTGTTTTATCCGAAATCGTGGGAGGGGACGAAGTGCGGCAAACGTGCGAGCGGACGGACGGTTCGGGCGCGAATGGAAATCACCCCGTCCTGCGATTGTAAAATTCCCTCCACGAGAAGGAAGGGTTCGCTCACCAGAACGAGGTGGTGACGTGAAAAGAGTTGCGGCGTGATGATCACGTTGGCCACCCCCGTTTCATCCTCCAGGCTCAGGAACACGAAGCCCTTTGCCGTTCCGGGCCGCTGACGCACGATGACGCTCCCCGCCACGCGCACGAGTTCCTCCGCTCTGCCCGCACTGGCGGCCTTCGCCAGGTCGCACGCGCGCAGCACGCCCTCGCGCGCGAGATCCGCCCGCCGAAACGCCATGGCGTGCTTGCCGATCGTCACGCCCGTCCCTCCGTAGTCCGCGATCAACCGCTCGAGGTCGGTCATTTCCAGGAGCGGAGAGATACGGTCGGTGCGTGGGCGGGCTGGCGCGAGGTCCGGCGTGGATCCGTCATGCCCGATCGGAATCGTCGTGGTCGATGGGGGCCCGGATCCGTCACGACCGGTGGCGATCGCTGCGGTCGCTTCGTCGTCGATCCCTGCGAAGAGCGGGCCTGGCGTCGAATGCGAGGTGCGCCAGAGGGCGGCGCGACGGGTGAGGCCGAGCGGAGCGAGGGCTCCGATGCTGGCGAGCGTGGTGAGCTCGTCGCGGGCGACGTCCGTGCGGGCGACGAAGTCGGCGAGCGAGGCGAACGGACGCTCGGCGCGCGCGGTCACGATCGTCTGCGCGGCGGATTCGCGCAGGCCGGTGACGTAGCGCAGGCCGAGGCGGACGGCGTCGGGGCCGGGAGTCTCCACGGAGCCCGTGCGTTCCACCGTGCAGAGCCACGCCGAGCGCGTCACGTCGACGGGGAGCATCCGCTGGCCGTGACGCTGGGCGTCCTTCACGATCGTGGCGGCGTGGTAAAAGCCCATGGGCTGGTGATTGAGCAGCGACGCGTAGAACGGCGCGGGGTGATGCACCTTGAGGTACGCGCTGGCATACGCGAGCAGCGCGAAGCTGGCGGCGTGCGACTCGGGGAAGCCGTACAGGGCGAACGACGTGATGGCGTGCACGATGTCGTCGGCGGCGCGTCCGCTGATTCCCTGCCGCGCCATTCCCGACCGGAGCTTCGCCTCGATCTCCACCATCTTCGCCTCGTGACGACGGAAGCCGAACGCGCGACGCAGCTCCTCCGCCTCGGAGCCGGTGAAGCCCGCCGCGACCATCGCGACGCGCAGGAGCTGTTCCTGGAACAGCGGCACGCCGAGCGTGCGTTTCAGGATCGGCTCCAGACTGGGATGCGGGTAGCGCACCGGTTCGCGACCGCGGCGGCGATTAATGTAGGGATGCACCATGTCGCCCACGATGGGACCGGGACGGATGATGGCCACCTGCACCACCAGGTCGTAGAAGCGCTCGGGATGGATGCGCGGGAGCGTGGCCATCTGCGCGCGGCTCTCCACCTGGAACACGCCGATGGTGTCGGCGCGCTGCAGCGTCGTGTACACGCGCTCGTCGTCGGGCAGGTGCGCGATGTCGACCTCTCCCCCGCCCGCGCGCACCAGCTCCAGTGAATCCTGGATCACCGACATCATCCGGAGACCGAGCAGATCGACCTTGACGATGCCGAGATCGGCGCAGTCGTCCTTGTCCCACTGGATCACGACGCGACCGGGCATCGTGGCCGGCTCCAGCGGCACGATCTCGTCGAGCCGTCCCGCCGCGATGACCATGCCGCCGGAGTGCTGGCCCAGGTGGCGCGGCAGATCCTGCACGCGCGTCCACAATGCGGCGAACTTGCGGATGCGCGGCTGACGCGGATCGCAGCCCGCATCCGCGAGGTGACGCGTGAGCACGGCCTCGGGATCGCGATAGCCCCAGTTCTCCACCAGCGCCGCGAGTCGATCCTGCATCTCGCCGGGGAGGCCGAGGGCCTTGCCGACCTCGCGCGCGGCGCTCCGACCGCGGTACGTGATCACGTTGGCGGTCATGCCCGCGCCGGTGCGTCCGTACTTCTCGTAGACGGCCTGGATGATCGACTCGCGTCGCTCACCGCTCGGGAGATCGAGGTCGATGTCCGGCCATTCCCCGCGCGCCTCGGAGAGAAATCGCTCGAAGAGCAGCTCCATGCGGACGGGATCGACGGCAGTGATCCCCAGCGCGTAGCACACCGCGCTGTTGGCGGCCGAGCCGCGCCCCTGCACCAGCACGTCGTGGTCGCGACAGTACTGGACGATGTCCCACACGATCAGGAAGTAGCCGGCCAGATCGAGACGACGGATCACGTCGAGCTCGTGCTCGATCTGCCGTCGCGCGCGCTCGGCGTACGGTCCGTTGCCGTAGCGCGTGACCGCGCCGGCGTGGGCGAGCTGGCGCAGGTGCTGGATCGCCGTCTGTCCGGGCGGCAGCGGAAACTGGGGAAAGCGATAGCCGAGGTCCTTGAGCGTGAAGCCCAGGCGCAGGGCCAGCTCGCCGCTCGCGTGCACGGCCTCGGGGAGATCGCGGAAGCGCTCGGCCATGGCCGCGGGCGAGTGCAGCCCGCGCTCGGCATTCCCGGCGAGCGCCCGGCCGGCGTGATCCAGGTCGGTCTTCTCGCGGATGCACGTGAACACGTCGGCCACGGCGCGACCGCCGGGCAGCGCATACAGCGGCTGGTTGGTGGCCACGAGCGGCAGCCGCGCTCGCCGCGCGAGCGCGACGAGCCGCTCGAGCGTGCGCTCCTGCGCGCGATCGAGATGACGCTGCAGCTCGACGTAGCAGCTGGACCGGCCGAAGATGGCCACGAGCCGGTCGAGCGTGGCCCGCGCCGTCGCCGCGTCGCCGCGGCCGACTGCCTCGGCCAGCGGCCCGCGCGCGCCGCCGGTGAGACAGACGAGCCCCTCTCCGTAATGCTCGAGGTCCTCGAACGTGACGGCGGCCGCGCCCTTCGGCGCACGCAGCTTCGCGCACGTGATCAGCTTGCAGAGGTTGGCGTAGCCGTCGCGATCTTCCACGAGCAGCGGCAGCCGGGCGCCGTCCACCAGGGTGACCTCGGCCCCGACGAGCGGCTTGATGCCGGCGCGCTGCGCGGCGCGGTGGAAGCGCGCGGCGCCGTACACACCGTCGCGATCGAGCAGCGCGAGGGCCGGCATGTCGAGACGCGCCGCCTCGCGCGCCAGCGTCTCCGGCTGCTCCACGCCCTCCAGGAACGAGAACGCGGACTGCGCGTGCAGCTCTAGGAACACCGGACGTCAGTCGTAGACGGCATCGAGGTACCACCGATCCGCGACGCGGTCGTGGACGAGCCGGCACAGCAGACCGTCGCCGAGCACCGCATCCCACTCGTCGCGCGCCCACCCGTTCTGGTCCCACCACGTCCCCGACCGCCGCCACGGCCCCGCGCACGCCACCACGCGCTCGACGCGCGTGTCCGGGTGCAGACGCACGCGGACGGGACGTCTCTCGTGGCCCGCCGTCTCGATCTCCACGTCGGCCGCACGGGGAGGGCGCAGACGCCGGAGCGCGAGCGCCGTCATCTCGGGCAGCGCGGCGCCGTCCATCACGTCGTTCGGCGGCGTGAATGGCACGAGCGTGAACGCGTCGGGGCGATGCGTGTCGACGGAGCGCGGCGACCCCACCGCGTCGGGACCCGCCACGGCCGCCAGCCGGGTGAGGACGGCCGCGAGGTCGCGTACCGACGGCGATATCGGCTCACCGAGTCGGGGCTGCACCACGCGCGGACGCACGGGATGCGCACTCAGCGCCACGCGCGTGACGGCCGCCGACGGCGGATGTCGCTCCAGATCGAGGCGGATCAGCGTCAGCATCGGGGGCACGTCGCCGAGCGGATGGGCGAGCGTGAGCATGCGCGCGTGCCGACCGCCCGAGACGAGATCGAGGTAAAGCTCGAGCTCACCGGCGAGGACGTGCACCGCGGCGAGTCGCGCCGTCAAGCGGGCGAGCACGCCCTCGATGATGCGAAGCAGCGCGTCGAGCGCGTCGATCTCCCAGTCGAGCGACTGCGCCTCCTCCCAGAACGGCGGGGGCAGGTACGGACGGAACGGCGCCGTGTCGAGACCGATCGCGGCGTCGTGCGCGGCCAGGCCGGCCTCTCCCAGTCGCGCCGCGACACCGTCGCGCGGGAGTCGGGCGAGGTCACCGAGCGTGCGGACGCCCCAGCGCGACAGCGTGTCGGCGATGCGCGCGGGCAGCTCCAGCGCGACCACGGTCACGGTGGCGAGGGCGGCCCGTTCGCCACCAGGTGGGATGACGACGGTGCGACGGCCGAGCCGGGCGGCCACGCCAGCCGCCGTGCGCGTCGCCGCCACGCCGACGGCGGGATGGAGGCCGACCGCGTGCGTCTCGCGCACGAGGCGACGTGCCACCGCGTCGTCGTCTCCGATGAGCCGGCCGAGGCCGGTCACGTCGACGTGCACCACGCCCGGCGCGACGTCCTCGACGCGAGGCGAGACGGCGAGGGCCGCGTCGAGCATGGCGAGGCGCGCGGCGTTCACGCGCTCGTCCGACCACGGACGCGCCACGAGCGCGGGACACCGCGCGCGGGCCTCCGTTTCGGTCATCCCCGGCCGGACGCCCGCTTCACGCGCACCCGCGTTCGCCTCGAGCACCCGCGCCACCACGGGCCGCGCCGGCGACTTCACCCGTTCGGACTTCACCCGTCCTCGCGACGGAGACGCGGGGTCCGGCGTCGCGCGCGCCGTGACCACGACCATGGGATGCTCGGACAGCGAGGGATCGCAGCGCTCCTCGGCGGCCGCGGCGAACCAGGGCACCAGCACGCAGGCGAAGCTCACGACGCCTGCCAGTGCCAGCGTTCGGGCGGCGACGGCGGCGCCGCTCCCTGCACGCGTCGCAGCCAGACGTCGCTGCGGGCCCCCGCGAGGCGACGCGGCATCGCGCCGGCGCCCGTCCACTCTGCTCCCTGCGCGACCGTCTCGACCACCAGAGACGCGCTGGCGCCGACGAGGTGACGGCTGGCCAGGATCACGAGCGCCGTGTGGGTGCGCCGCACGGCGAGACGCAGGCGGAACGCGGTGGCGAGCGAGACGAATGGCGGCGACTCGCCGACGTCGAGCACGACGAGCGCGAATCCAGGACAGCGGACGAGGAGGTCCGTGGCGCGCAGCGCGACGTCTCGTCGGCCGCCGCAGCGCACCCACAGGACCCGGCGGAGATCGACGCCCGCGGCGTGGGCGGACTCCGGATCGAAGGCGCCGTCGGTGTCGACGACGGCGGCCACGCCGCCGCGCGCGACGGTCTCGCGCAATCCGGCGAGGAGCAGGCTCGTGCGACCGGAGGAGAGGCGGCCCACGATCTCGGTGATCGCGCCGCCGCGGATGATGTCTGCCGCTTTCACGCTGCCTCGCTTTTCCCAGAATCTTTCTCATGCTTATCACGTGTTGAGTACAGGACAAGACCGGAGATATGGGAGAAGAAGGACAGGGGACCCCCAAGATGTGCGGTCGTCGCGG
>JBKPPN010000089.1:0-6372 GCA_046733575.1 Candidatus Methylomirabilota bacterium
ATCGTGACGCGCACCACGTCGCACGGAACGTCGAGCCGCCCGCACAGCGCGCGCACGAACTCGGCGTCGCGCCCGGAGTCCGGACGCAGCTGGTGGTCGACGTGCAGCACGCTGAGCGTGAGACCGAGCGACGGCGCGAGCGTCCGCAGCGCGTGGAGGAGCGCGACGGAGTCCGCGCCGCCCGACACGGCGACCAAGACACGTTCGCCGCCCGCGAGCATCGCGTGGCGGCGAACGGTGGCCGAGACGGCGGCGACGAACGCGGTCACACGATCAGCCGCCCTGCAGTCCCACCCAGACCTCGCCGTCCTCGAAGTGCTCCTTCTTCCAGACCGGCACGATCTCCTTCAGCGTGTCGATGGCGTACGTGCAGGCCTGGAGCGCCTCGTGCCGGTGCGCGGCGGACACCGCGATGATCACGCTCGACTCGCCGATCTGGAGTCGGCCGAGCCGGTGCTGCATGGCCACCCGCTTCACCGACGGCCAGCGCGCGCGCACCGCGTCGCCGATCTCCCGCATCTTCGCCTCGGCCATCGGCGCGTGCCCCTCGTACTCGAGGAACTTCACGGGTCGGCCGTTCTTCTCGTTGCGCACGACGCCGGAGAAGATCGCGATGCCCCCCGCGCCCGGATCGTCGACGGCGGCGCTCAGCGCATCCGCCGAGAGCGGGTGCTCGACGACGGCGTAGAGGTCAGCGCCGCCGCTCACGGGGGGAAAGAAGCAGAGCTCGTCGTCGGGCTTCAGTCGGTAGTCGGGAGAGACGTACTCGTGGCCGACGGCGAACAGCGTGTACGGACGGTACTGACCGAGGACGGGATGCGAGCCGACCACCGCGGACCAGGCGTCCTCCGCGGTACCGCCTTCGGCGAGATCGATATCGAGGCGCTCTCGCCCGGCCGCCTCGCGGTACCGGGCGAAGAGGCGCACTCGAATCCGCACGGCAGAAGAGCTAGAAGCGGTGGGACTGACCGCAGCCGCAGCTCGACTTCACGTTCGGGTTGTTCACCGCGAACCCGGACCCCAGCATCTGGTTGTCCACGAAGTCGATCTCGCTGCCCTCGAGGTATGGCGCGCTATGCTGATCGATGAAGACCTTGACGCCGTGGGACTCGACCACGTTGTCCCCAGCGACTTCCTGATCTTCCCATCCGAGCTCGTACGACATGCCGGAGCAGCCCCCGCCCACCACGCGGATGCGCAGGCCCCACTCGGGCTTCCCTTCCTCCAGCCGGAGGTCGGCCACCTTCTTCGCGGCGGTTTCCGTGATCGTCACCATGTCAGTTGTTCTCCCTCGCACGATTTCGTTCGGAATGACGCCCACTTCCCTCACAACGATCGTATCACAGGATACCGCCGGCGGGCATGAGCGTCAGCTCCTCGAGGGTCGCCCCGGGGGGCAGCGACGCCATCAGGACGACCGCCCGCGCCACGTCGTCGGGACGGAGCATGCGTGCACGGTCGGGGCCACCGGGGATGGCGTCCCAGAGCGGCGTGTCGACGGCCCCGGGCACGACGACGCCGACGCGGATGCCGTCGGCGCGAACCTCCTCCGCCAGCACCGCGCTGAATGCGGCGAGCCCGGCCTTGGTCGCCGCGTAGGCGGCGCCGCCAGCGATCGTCCGCTTGCCCGCGATCGAGCCGACGTTGATGATGGTGCCGCGGTGCTGGCGCTGCATGACGGGCAGCACTGCGCGACAGCACACCATGGCCGCGCGGAGGTTCACCGCCAGCATCCCGTCCCAGTCCGACGGCTTCGTCCCCGCCACCGGTCCAAAGGCGGCCACCCCCGCCGCGGTGACGAGCACGTCGACGCGACCGAGCTGCCCGGCGGTCTCCTCGACGAGCGCCTCGATGGCGGCGTCCTGCGTGACGTCGGTCGGATGGGCGAGGGCCGTCCCGCCGCTCTCCCGGATGGCCCCCGCCACGTCAGCGAGATCCGCCCGGCTGCGCGACGCGAGCACGACACGAGCGCCCTCCGCGGCGAAGGCGAGCGCCACCGCGCGGCCGATCCCCCGTCCGGCGCCCGTCACGATGGCGACCTGCTCGGTCAGCGCGCCGCTCACAGCTGCAGCCCCCGGCCGGTCTTGATCAGCTCCATGAACTCCGCGCGCGTCTCGGGCCGCGTGCGGAAGCTGCCCAGCATCGCGGAGGTGATCGCCTTGGAGTTCTGCTTCTCCACCCCGCGCATCACCATGCAGAGGTGCAGCGCCTCCATGACCACGGCCACGCCGCGCGGCTGCAGCACGTCGTTGATGGTGTTCGCGATCTGCGTGGTGAGTCGCTCCTGCACCTGCAGGCGCCGACTGAACATCTCGACGAGACGCGGGATCTTCGACAGACCGACGATCTTCTTGTCCGGCATGTAGGCCACGTGACACTTCCCGATGAAGGGCAGGAGATGATGCTCGCACAGGCTCGCGAAGTCGATGTCCTTCACGATCACCATCTCGTCGTATTCCTCGACGAAGAGCGCGTCGTTCAGCACGTCGCGCGGCTCCTTGGCGTAGCCCGCGGTGAGGTAGCGCAGCGCCTTCTCGACGCGATCCGGCGTTCGCTCGAGTCCCTCGCGCTCGGGATCCTCGCCGACCTGGCGCAGCAGCTCTTCCACCAGCTTCGCGATCACGCCGTCTCTCCTCGGTACGCAAACCGGTTCTTCGCCGTCTCCACGACGGTGACGTTGACGAGCAGGCCGGCGGGCAGCGCCGGCTGCAATCGCTCCCAGAACGCGCGTGCCAGCTCCTCTCCGGTGGTGATCACGCCCGCGAGGGCGGGCACGCTCTCGAGCGACTGGTGATCGACGCGGTCCAGGACCGCCTCGTGCACGACGCGGTCGAGCACGCCCACGTCCGCGGCGAAACCGGTACCCGGGTCCGGCGTCCCCTGCACCGTGACCTCGAGATAGTAGTTGTGGCCGTGGCCGCGCGCGCACGCGCCGTAGAGTGCGGCGTTCGCGTCGGCGGATAGATGCGGGTTCTCCAGTCGGTGCGCCGCGCTGAAGTGATAGACGCGCGTGAGCTCGACCGTCATGGCTCGCCGCGATAGTCGACGTAGAGGGTGGGGTCTTCCCACACCCGGACCTGCCACAGCCGCTCGCGACCGACCTTCGGGACGATGAGGTCCCACACCGCGATGGCGATGTTCTCCGTCGTCGGAACGCGGCCGCGGAAGAGCGGATCGGCATTGAGGTCGGCGTGATCGAAGCGATCCACGACAACCTCGGCCACGACGCGCTTCAGATCGCCCAGGTCGATGACCATGCCCGTGGTGACGTCGATGGGACCGCGGACGGTGACGTCGATCGTGTAGTTGTGGCCGTGAACGACCGTGAGCTTGCCGAACGTCCGGTCGTTCTCCTCGGCGGACCATGCGTCGACCCAGTAACGGTGTCCGGCCGAGAAGGCGAAGCGGCGCGTGCTGTACCCGATTGCGCTCACGCGGCAGCCTCGAGGAACTGCCGGCTGACGGGCAACAGGTCGAACGCCTCCGAGCGGGTGCGTCCCGCCGTGCCGAGGGCGCGTGCCAGCGATGCGTCGGTGAGCACGCGCTCGATGGCGGCGGCGAGCGCCTCGGGATCGCGGACGGGGACGAGGACGCCCGTGACGCCGTCGGCCACAACCTCGGGCACTGCGGCGGCGCGACAGGCGACGATGGGCAGCCCCGCCGTCATGGCTTCGAGAAACACGATGCCGAAGCCCTCCTGGGCGCTCGGGAGACAGAAACAATCCGCATTCACGTATTCTACTGCCAGCGTCGCAGCCGAGACATCGCCCAGGAACGTCACCGTGCCTCCCAGACCGAGCCGCGCGTGCAACGCGCGCAGCGTCGGCGCCTCCGGCCCATCTCCCACGATGCGAAATCGAGCGTCCGGGATTCGCCTCGCCACGCGGGCCGCGGCCTGCAGGAGATCGGCGAGGCGCTTGCGCGCGTACATGCGCGCGACGGTCAGCACGGTCGGCGCGTGCGCGGGCGGCGCGGGCACGGCGGCCAGACGCGTGCGCCAGTCGGCCACGTCGATCAGCTCGGGAACGACGGCGATGCCCGCGCGCAAGATCCCGTACGCGTCGGCGACCACATCGGCGGAATAGGCGCTCGGCACGATGACGCGGTCGGCGCGGTGAACGTTCGCGCGCTCCCAGCGCGCCTGCACGGACAGCAGCGCCCGCGTGACGCCGCGCTCGTTTCTGAGCTCGTCGGCGATCACGCCCTTGAGCGCGGCCACGAAGCGCGTGGATCGCCGCCGCGCCCACAGGAAGCCGTCCAGATCCACGCCGACGACGAGGTCGGCGCGGGGACGACGTCGCGCGACGTCGACGTTGTAGAGGAGCCGGTCGAACGTGTGGAAGCCCGTGCGCCGCACGAGCGGGCGGAGCGCGACCTCGTGACCCAGCGCGGCCAGCCCATGCAGGAGTCCGGAGAGTCCCACGAACGTACCGCTGCCCTCGACCGGACTGGCCGGGGTCGAGCTCAGGAACGCGACGCGCAGGGCGTTAGCGCCCGACGAACCGGGGCGGACGCTTCTCCAGGAACGCCCGCGTGCCCTCGGCGTAGTCCTCGCTCTCGTAGGTATCCATCGAGAGCGTCTTGAGCCGCTGCCGGCGGCTCTCGTCGAGACCTTCGAGATAGAGCTGGATGGTGAGCTTGGTGCCGCGGACGGACAGGGGCGCGTTCTCGGCCACGCTCTTCAGATAGTCGTACGTGTAGCGGTCCAGCTCCGACGACGGCAGCAGGCGCTGGATCAGTCCGATGGCGAGCGCCTCGCGGTCATCGACGGCGCGCGCGGAGAACAGGATGTCCTTGGCGTAGGCGGGACCGACCAGGTCGACGAGCTGGCCCACGCTGTCGACGGGATAGATGATGCTGAGCTTCGCGGCGGGAATGCCGAACTTCGAGCCTTCGGCGGCGAAGCGGAGGTCGCACCCCATGGCGATGGCCATCGCGCCGCCCATGCAGTACCCGTGGACCATGGCGACGGTCGGTTTGACACAGTAGCGGATGGCGCGGTACGCCGCGTCGGTGGCCGCGTTGTAGCGGAGCGCGGTTTCCGTGTCCTTCCGGTTCTCCTTGAACTCCGAGATATCGGCGCCCGAGGCGAACGCCTGCGTCCCGGCCCCGCGAAATACGATGGCCCGCACCGAGTCGTCCTTCTCCAGGCCGTGCACAACGTTCGCGATCTCCGTCCACATCGCGAGATTGATGGCGTTGCGCATCTTCGGACGGTTGAAGACGACCGTCGCGATCGGTCCGTCGTGCTCCACGAGCAGGTCGGCCATGGGCGGAAGTCTAGCAGATGCTCACGTCACTCGATTGCTCAGGATGGGCACTCGCTCGCACAGCGCACGTGTGAAGGGCCGCCCAGAAGACTGCCATGGCTGGCACGTGGGATGCCTTCCTCCCGGCGAGGAGGTCACGCCGATGAGACGATCCGTCCTCGCCACGTTGGTCGCTCTGGTACTGGCGTCGCCCGCGTACGCCGATGTCTGGGACTTCTCATGGACGTCGGACGTGCAGGGCATCCGGTTCCTCAGCGTGGCGTCGGGAGTGAACGACTCGAGCACGAGCAGTCAGATGTCGGGGACGAGCCTGGCGACGCTGACCGCCGCGGGAAGCGGCGGCCTGAACATCTCGTTTGCCACGCCGGCTGGCGTCGCCACCCTCAACGTCACGCCGCCCGACCGTGTCAGCGGCACCGTCCCGGCGTTCGTCCCTGCCGCGCCGTCCGGGACGGTCGTGGGAACGCTGCCCGGCACGTCGGGCTGGTTCCTGGGAAACGTCGGCGCGAGCGGGACGTACTCGTGGATCGGCGAGTTCACGCATCCCGACAGTTTCCAGGTGACGACGGTGGGACCGGGCAGCGGACCGGCACCCGAGGTGGTCTTCGCGGGGATCGGACGTCTCGTGGACGGGTCCAGCGCGCCGGTGACGCAGGCCACCGAGCCGGAGCTGGCGGTGCTGTGCGCCGGCCTTCTCGGGGCGACCCTGGTCGCGCGGTTCCGGCGCGCCTGATCAGCCTCCGGCGACGGCCTCCAGCGCCGCGAAGCGGCGGAGGTGGTGATCGGCGTCACCGAACGCCTGCGCGAGCATGGTGAGACGGCGGAACGTGTGGCTGATCTTCAGCTCCTCGGTCATGCCCATGCCGCCGTGAAGCTGGACCGCCTCCTGGCTCACGTGGCGGGCGGCGTCCGCGATCTTGATCTTGGCCGCCGACACCGCGCGCTGGCGGTCGACGCCCTCCGTCGTGTCGACCTTGACGCAGGCCAGGCACGTGATGGACCGCGCCTGCTCCCAGTCGATGTAGACGTCCACCATCCGGTGCTGCAGGGCCTGGAAGGTGCCGATCGGGACGCCGAACTGCCGGCGCGTCTTCAGGTACTC
>JBKPPN010000090.1:0-6131 GCA_046733575.1 Candidatus Methylomirabilota bacterium
AGGTAGTGGAGCTCGTGAAGAAGGCGGCGCGCTCCGAGGCGAACATCCTCGTGCAAGGGGAGTCCGGCACGGGCAAGGAGCTCATCGCGCGCGCCATTCACGCCAACAGTCCGCGCGCCGCGCAGGCGTTCGTGCCCGTCGACTGCGCCTCGCTGCCCGAAGCCCTGCTGGAGTCCGAGCTCTTCGGCCACGAGAAGGGCGCCTTCACGGGCGCCGTCCGGACGAAGCCGGGCCTGATGGAAGTGGCTCATCGCGGCACGCTGTTCCTCGACGAGATCGCCGAGCTGCCGATGGCGCTGCAGGTCAAGCTGCTGCGCGCGCTGCAGGAGCGCCAGTTTCGCCGCGTCGGCGGCACCGCGCTCACGACCGTCGACGTCCGCGTGGTGTCGGCCACCAACCGCGACCTGCGCGCCGCCATCGCGGCGGGCGAGTTTCGCGAAGAGCTCTTCTACCGCGTGAACGTCATCGAGATCGCGTTGCCGCCGCTGCGCGCCCGCGAGGGCGACGTTTGCCTGCTCGCGCAGGCCTTCGTCAAGAAGTACGGGCAGGGGCGGGTGACGACCTTCGAGCCCGAGGCCCTCGAGATCCTGGACGCGTATCGCTGGCCCGGCAACGTGCGCGAGCTGCAGAACGTCGTCGAACGCGCGTGCGCCCTCGCCGACGGCGCCGTGGTCCGTCGCCGCGATCTCCCCGACTACGTGACGCGAGCGCCGGACCCCGTCGTCGGCTCGGCCACGCTCGCGTCCAGTGACGTGCCGTTGAAGGACGCCAAGGAGCAGTGGATGGGCGTCCTCGAGGCGAACTACCTGCGCGACCTCCTTGCCCGCCACGGTGGCAACATCTCGGCCGCCGCGAAGGTCGCCGGCATCGACCGCAAGACGTTCCACCGCCTGATCAACAAGTACTCGCTTCGCGGCTGATCGCTCGAGGCGAGGCCGCGGCGCCCCGGTGAGGCGTCGTCGCCCCACCGGCTATCGCCGCCGGGCGACCCCCGATTCGATGAATCAGCACGTTGCGCGACATCAGGCGGGGCATTGCCGTTGCACATAGCGCGCGGCATGAGGCAGCGACATTCCGCTCGGTTCCCGATCGTGGTCGCGGCCGACGATTCTTCCGTCGCGGCTGACGTCCTTCGGGCCACGGTGACGTTCCCGTGGCCCGCCGCCGCCACCGCGCACGGCGTGGTGGCGACCGGCATCCCGTGGATGGTGGAGAATCCCGCCGACGTGCGGGCGGCGTTCACGACGGGATTGCGAAAGGCGGCCGCGACGGCAGAGCGGACGCTCAAGCGCCGCTGGCCCGGCGCCACGGTGCGCGTTGTGAACGAGGCGCCCGTGCCCGCGATCCTGTCGGCCGCCGAGGCGCTGGACGCGAAGACCATCGTGGTGGGCTGGCGCGGTCATGGTCTGGTCCATCGAATGTTCTCCGGCGGCAGCGTGTCGCGCGGCGTCGTGCGTGGCGCGCGCCGGGCCGTCCTGGTCGTGAAGGGCCGACCAAGAGACGTGCGCCGGATCGTCGTCGGCGTGGACGGATCGCCCTGCGCGAGAGCGGCGGTCCGGTACGTCTCTCGCCTCGACCGCGGCGCCGCGATCACGGTGACACTGGTGACTGTCGTGCCGTCGCAGCGCATGCCGTCCCTGGCGTTCTTGCCCGCCGAGGCGCGCGCGATGGTCGTCCGTGGGGCGCGCGCCGCGCACGACGCGCGCGTCGGGGCGGCGCAGCGCGAGCTCGACCGCCTCGTTCCGATCCTGCAGCGGCGCGGCTTCAAGGTCGACAGCCTCGTTCGGTTCGGCGCGCCCATCCCCGAGCTGCTCCCGAGCGCGCGCGACGGCGATCTCGTCGTGGTCGGCGCGCGCGGGGCGGGCGGGCTCGAAGGGCTTCTCCTCGGCAGCGTCGCTGACGGCGCCGTGCGGCATGCGCCGCGCTCCGTGCTCGTGGTGCGCTGACACGTTGAACATGGAGGCTGATATGGAGATCAAGAAGATCGTCGTCCCTCTCGACGGGTCCGCGCTGGCGGAGACGTCGATCCCCGCCGCGGTGCAGATCGCGAAGGACCAGCGCGCCACCGTCGTCCTCGTCCAGGCCGTGGAAGCGCACTGGCTGGCGGGTGAACCCATCACGGACGCGCAGGTGCGGGTGGTGCGCGACGCCGAGGAATACCTTGGCATGACGGCCAACCGAGTCCGCGCCGACGGCATCACGGTCCAGACGTCGGTGTGGTACGGCGCGCCGGCCGTCTCGATCATCGACGCGGCGAAGGCGCAGGGCGCGGGGCTGATCGTCATGACGAGCCACGGCCGCAGCGGGCTGAGCCGCCTCATCCTGGGCAGCGTTGCGGAGGCGGTGCTGCGCGGAACGACGACACCGATCCTGCTGCTTCGTGATGCCGGGGCACCGGTCACAACCCCGGACGGGAACGCGCGTCGAGTGGAGGCGGCTCATGCCTAAGGCGATTCGTCGGTTACTCCATCCCTCCGACTTCTCGCCCGCCTCGCGGGGCGCCTTCGCGAAGGCCGTCGACCTCGCGCGGGACAACGGCGCAGAGCTAATCCTGCTCCACGTACGGTCGCTCGTGATGCCGATCATGGGCGACGGCTACATGTCGCCGCAGACGTACGAGCAGGTCGAGCGCGCCGACCGTGAGGCGGTCGAGAAGCAGATGAAGCGGCTGGTGGAGAACGCGAAGAAGCGTGGCGTGCGCGTGCGCGCGGTGGTGAGCGAGGGCGTGGCGCACGAGCAGATCGTGCGCGCGGCGCGCCGACAGAAGGCCGACATGATCGTCATGGGCACCCACGGGCGCACCGGCATGTCGAAGTTGTTCCTGGGCAGCGTCGCCGGTCGCGTGGTGTCGATGGCGCCGTGCCCCGTGCTCACCGTGCGGGGCAAGTAAAGGAGTCAGGCGGTGAGCTGGGCCATCTGGATCACGGGACTGCCGGGCAGCGGCAAGACGACGGTGGCGCGCGGCGTGGCCGAGGCGCTCGCGAGGCGCGGCACGGCGGTGAGCGTGCTCGAGCTCTCCGCCGTCCGTCAGGCGCTGCTCGGACGCGCGGAGGCAACGGAGCACGAGCGCCAGATCGTGCAGCGCGCGCTCGTCTTCACCGCGAAGACGCTGACGGACGCCGGCGTGCCGGTGATCGTGGACGGCACCGTGTCCCGCCGCGAGGTGCGGGAGTGGGCGCGGAGGGTGATTCCGCGCTTCGGGGAAGTGCAGCTGATCTGCTCGCCCGACGTGTGCGTCGTGCGCGAGCAGGAGGGGCGCTGGCGACATGCGTCGCGCGACGCGGCGCTGCTCGCGACCGTGCCGGAGTCCATCGCCGAGTACGAGATGTCCCTGAGTCCGGAGGTGACCGTCGACACCGAGGCCCGAGAGGTGTGGTTCTCCGTCGAGGAAGTGCTGCGTCTCGTGGAGCGCCTGGAGCGCACCGCGCAGCACACCGCGCACTGAAAGGAGCCGAGCGATGCAGATCAAGGACGTCATGACCCCGCTGCCGTTCACCGTCCGGCCGTCCATGTCGGTCATGGAGGCGCGCGCCGAGATGTCGCGTCGACGCTTCCGTCACCTGCTCGTGGTGGACGACGCCGGTCTGCTCGTCGGCATCGTGACCGACCGCGACATCCGGCTGAATCTGCCGTCGCCCGCCACCAGCCTGTCGGTGTGGGAGATCAACTACCTCGTCGGTCGTTTGACGGTGGGCGAGGTGATGTCGCGCACCGTGCTCACCGTGGACCCGGACCGCGACGTGCGCTCGGCCGCGCGGATCCTGATCGACCACAAGATCGGCGCGCTGCCCGTGCTCGACGGCGCCCGGCTCGTCGGCATCGTCACCGACACCGATCTGCTCCGCGCCCTCGCCACCACCACCGCGGCACTCGCCACGGCGGGGTGACGCGACGCGCGGACCGCTCAGACGCGGTCTCTCGCTCCGGCGGGGATGCGGATGCGCGGCCAGATGTTGAGCGCGAAGAGCGCGGCGGCCAGGATCTGCGTGAGGCCGCCGAGGGCGATGACCGACGGCAGGATCGGCGCCGAGACGAACGCGGCGCCGATCTCGGCGCTCGCCCGCACCGCGGTCGCGGCGGTGATGAGCCAGTAGGCGGCGACGGCGAGCGCGGGCCGGTACCTACGGTCGTCGCTGGCCGGCCGCGGAAACATCCAGGTCGCCACGCCCATGACCATCATCAGCATGAAGCCCACGAGGAGGAGATGAACGTGGGCGGTGATGAGCAGACGCGAGGGAAAGGCGCCGAGCAAGAACTCCATCACCATGATGTAGCCGCCGACCACCAGTCCCGCGCCGAGAAACGCCAGGCTCGTCTTGATGTAGAGCCTCGTGAGTCGTGTCATCCCGCCGCGCTTGCTCCGCGCGGCATGATAGCCGACCGCAGCGCGTCGCCGGGACGCGAGCGCCACGGTGGGGCGCCCGCGCCGCACGCGTGGCGACCACCGTGCTGCGCAACCCCGTGTTCTACCGTCCGCCTCCGCTGGCCCTTCACTTGCCCACCGCATCACCTGGTATGACGGCATCGAGCGAAATTCTGGACGCGCTGAGGCGCGTGATCGATCCCGAGCTCGGGATGAACGTGGTGGATCTCGGCCTCGTCTACGCCGTCGACTGCCGCGACGGCCACGTGCAGGTCACCCTGACGACGACGGGCCCCGCGTGCCCTCTCGGCGAGATGCTGGCGCGAGAAGCTCGTGCGGCGATTCGCCGGCACGTCGTCGGCGTCACGTCGGTCTCCGTCGACATCGTGGCCGAGCCGCCATGGCAGCCGTCGATGATGTCCGACGCCGCCCTGGCCCAGCTGGGCTGGGCGCCGTCGGCATGACGGTCGCGGCTCTCGCGGCCTCGCGCGTCACGGTGGTCGGTGCGCGAGTGCGGCTGCCCCTCATGGCGGTCGGTCTGCTCGCACTGCTCGGCGCCCTCGAGGGCGGCCTCGTGCGTCTCGGCTGGCCACTGCCGAGCGTTCCCGCCCTCGCGACGCTCCATGGGCCGCTCATGGTCGGAGGATTCCTGGGGACCGTGATCGCTCTGGAGCGGGCGGTGGCCATCGGACGCGCGTGGGCATATGTGGCGCCACTCGCCACGGCCCTCGGCGCGGTGGCCAGCGTGGCGGGCGCCGCGATCGGTCCGTGGCTGATCACGGCGGGCAGCGTCGTGACGGTTCTGGTGTTCGGTGAGGTGGTCCGCCGTCAGAGGGCGGTCTTCACCGTGACGATGGGCCTCGGCGCGATCGCGTGGCTGATCGGCCAGGTGCTGTGGCTGGCCGGCAGGCCGCTGCATCGCGTCGTCTTCTGGTGGATCGCGTTCCTCGTCCTCACCATCGCAGGCGAACGGCTCGAGCTGACGCGTCTGCGGCCGCTCGGCCCCGCCGCTCGGGGCGCATTCGTACTGGTGACCGCGGCCCTGCTGGCGGGGCTGGTCGCGGCCTCGATCGTCCCGGACCGTGGCGTGCGGGTCGCGGGGCTCGCGCTGCTCGCACTCGGGGTGTGGCTCGCCGTGTTCGACATCGCCCGGACGACGGTCAAGACGCGGGGAGTGACGCGCTTCATCGCGGCCGCGTTGCTGTCCGGCTACGCGTGGCTCGGCGCGGCCGGGGTGTTGACGCTCTGGTTCGGCGACGTGGCGGCGGGGCCGCGTTACGACGCGATCATGCACGCGGTGTTTCTCGGGTGCGTGTTCTCCATGATCTTCGGGCACGCCCCGATCATCTTCCCTGCGCTGCTCGGCGTCGCGGTCGTGTATCGGCCGCGCTTCTACGGTCACCTCGGCCTTCTCCACGCCTCGCTGGTGTTCCGCATCGTGGGGGACGTCGGGCCGTGGCCGTCGCTGCGCCAGTGGGGCGGGCTCCTCAATGGACTCGCCATCGTCGTCTTTCTCGTCAGTACCGTTCACGCGGTGCTGACGGCGCAGCCGCGGGGCTGATGCGACTACGCCCTGATCGCGACAGGAGGTGTTCATGACAACCCATTCCGAGCGTGACCGCGGAGTCGACGGCGCGATCGCGCTCACGACGTTCGTGCGCGCTCAGCCCGGCGGCATCGTGAGCCGCACGCTCCTGAAGAAGACGGGGGGGAGCGTCACCGTGTTCGCGTTCGACGCGGCGCAGGGCCTGAGCGAGCACACGACGCC
>JBKPPN010000091.1:0-8955 GCA_046733575.1 Candidatus Methylomirabilota bacterium
GTTCAACACGCGCGAGGGCCTGGGCAAGAGCGACGACGTGCTGCCGCGCAAGCTGTTCCGGCCCCTGGGCGGCAAGGGCCCGACGGCAGGGGTCGCCCTCACGGAGGAAGAGTTCGAGCACGCGCGTGACGCGTACTACGCGCTGGCGGGGTGCGACGCCCGCACGGGGCACTCGACGCCGGCCAAGCTGCAGGACCTCGACCTCGAGTGGGCGGCGCGCGCAGAGAGCAGCGCGGGTGAAGCCCGCGCTCCGAGATAGTCATGGCACGGCCACGCGTGGAGCTGAAGGACCCGGCGCGCTTCAAGGATCCGTCGAACCTCACGTGGGAACGCTACGTCGCCCTCCAGGCGCGCGAGCGGGAGCGATACCACGCCGAGCGCGCCGCCATTCCCGACGACGTGCTCCACTTCCACCGCGTGAGCCCCGTCTATCTCGAGCGCGCCATCGAGCAGTTCGCCAACAACTATTACTCGGAGGAATCGGCCACGCGCTACATCGCCACCGCCGCGGCCCACGCGCCCTTCGAGGAGCTGAAGAAGTGCGCGCTCTTCCAGGTGGCCGACGAGCAGCGTCACCTGGAGATGGACCGCGACATCTTCGTCCACGCCCGCATGCCGGAGAAGGACTGGCTCCCGGCCTGGGAGCAGCCCGGCACGACGTGCCGGTTCTTCCGCCACCTCCTGGAGCTCGAGGATCCCTACGAGATCCTGATCAAGGCCAACTTCGTGGCCGAGGGCGCCGCGGGTCCCGCCACGTTCGCCGTCCTCGCGGACGGCGCGGAGGAGCGCGGCGATCTCTTCTCCGCCGTGAACCACCGCGCGCGCGTGCGCGACGAGACGCGCCACATCAGCTACGCCCGCGCCCTCGTGAAGGCGCTCGTCGACGAGAATCCGTCCAACCTCGACGCGATCCAGCAGTGGCAGGACGAATCGCTCCAGCTCTTCGTCGAGGTGGCCAAGGGCGGTCAGCGCCAGCACTGGTGGAACGGCTTCCTCGACAGCTACTACAAGATCGCGCTGCCCCTCGGTCTGAAGAAGAGCGTGTTACCCGTCTAGCCGCGCGCCGCGGTCACGAGGCGGCCGCCGCCGCGGCGTGGCCGGGACGGTGGAAGTAGTTGGCGTTGTAGAAGGCGAGCACGAGATCGCGGTAGACGGCCGGCGCGTAGCGCGGCGGGTTGTCGGGCGACACGCAGGTCGGCAGACACTCGATCGTCGCGTCGATGTTGGGGCTGTAGAAGAAGGCGATCGAGTAACGGTCCTTCCCGGAGTCGTTCAGCACGCCGTGCGGTGTCGACAGGAAGCGGTCGTTCGACCACCGCTTCATCATGTTGCCGAGGTTCACGAGGAACGTTCCCGGGATGACGGCGGGCGCCAGCCATTGCCCGCTCGGCAGCCGCACCGCGAGGCCCGGCACCTCCTCGCGGGCCAGGATCGTGATGAAGGAGTTGTCCGTGTGCGGCCCCTGCCCGAACTGCTCGTCGTCGTCGGTCTCCTGCGGCGGGTAGTGCAGGAAGCGCAGGTTGACGTGCGCCTCGTTCGCGAAGAACGGCGCGAAGGCGTCGGCGGGCATGTCGAGCGCGCGCGCGAGCACGGGGAGCATCCGCTCCCCCACCGCTTCCAGGGTCCTGAAGTACGTCACCATCGCGCGCCGCATGCCCTCGTGGCCGGCGGGCCACTGATTGCGTCCGCGCAGCGGCAGCCCGGCCACGACGTCGGGATGGTCCGCGCCGCGATCGTGGCTGATGAAGAAGCTCTCGTTGTAGTTCGGCCGCGTCGCCTTGTGCACCGTCGACGCGCCCTGGATGCTCTGGTTCGGCGCGAGGTACCCGATGTTGTTCTCGTTGATGCGAAGCGACGCCTTCACGTCGGCGGGCAACGCATGGAACTCGCGCGAGGCCGCGAAGGCGGCGTCGATCACGTCCTCCGGCACGCCGTGACCCGCGAGGTAGAAGAACCCCACCGCCTCGCTCGCGCGCCGCACCTCCGCGGCCACGGTGTCGACACCCCGGGGTTCGCCGCGAAAGGCGGGGGCGAAGTCGATCACCGGAATCGCGCGCGCCACCTCGTCCGGGTCCTGCACCGCCATCGTCTTGAAGATGTTCATGCCGTCTCCGGCGCCACCGTGATCTCCGTCTTCACGGAGTTGGCGATGAAGCAGTTCTCGTGCGCGGTGTGGTGCATCCGCGCCACGTCCTCGGCGGTGGGCTGCCGCTCGCCGCCGTACGCGATGCGCGGGCGCAGCGTGACCGCGCTGACCCACGGGACGCCGCGCTCGTTCTTGGTGAGCACGCCCACGGCCTCGTCCTCGTAGCTCTCGACCTGGAACCCCTTGCGCTGCGCCGCGAAGAGAAACGTCAGCATGTGACAGCTCGCGATGGACGCCACGAAGGCTTCTTCCGGATCGACGCCGGCGGGATTCGACCACGGCTTCGGGATGATGGACGGTGAGGGTGAGGCGGGGACGGTGACGCCGCCGTCGAACGTCCACGTGTGCTCGCGCGAGTACTGGCCCTTGCCGAAGTCCTGGCCGGTGCGCTTCCAGGTGATCGTGGCGCGGTGCTCGGACATCGCTTCCGTCTCCTCTCCACGAGTCTATCAGCCCGGCCGGCGGCTCAGGAGCTGGTTGCCGATCAGCGTCATCACGGTCTCGCCGCGCTGGTTCAGCGTCGTGTAGCGGACGCGCACGATGCCGCGGTCCGGCTTCGACGTCGACGGCCGTCGCTCGAGCACGTCGGTCACCACGCGCAGGGTGTCGCCGGGACGGACCGGCCGCGTCCAGCGCACTTCGTCCAGTCCCGGCGAGCCCAGGCTGCATGCGGCCATGACGCCGGTCTCGAAGAAGAGCTTGAACGTGATGGCGATGGTCTGGAGCCCGCTCGCGATGAGCCCGCCGTAGACCGTGCCCTTCGCGGCGATCGGATCCGTGTGGAACGGCTGCGGATCGTAGAAGCGCGCGAACTCCAGGATGAGCGTCTCCGTGATCGGCAGCGGCTGCGACTCGAAGCGGTCGCCCGGCTCGAAATCGTCGAAGTAGCGCGCCCCGGGCGTCTCCACCTGCGCCCCACGGTAGCGTGACGGCGCGCTTCGGGGCAAGATCACGGCACGCAGTGACGATGTCACAGGAGGCGCGTGTGGCCACGAAGGTCGTGACACCCGAGCGGTTCGCCCGCGGGATGACGTTCGACCAGTACGTGACGTGGACGGGCAGCGCGGAGAATCTCCAGCGCGAGGCATGGGGCGGCTACCTGCCCGACGCGGGCTCACGTCCCGCCGCGCGCAAGGACAACAGCGCGATCTTCCGCGAGCGCTACGCCCGCACCCGGCTCGCCGACCATCAGGTCGCCGCCATCCGGTGGCTGGCCGCGCAGCCCGGCGGGCCCGCGAAGATCCTCGCGATCTCGGAGGACTGGTCGTCGGATTGCCGGCGCGACGTGCCGGCGCTCGCGCGTCTCGCCGAGGCCGGCGGGCTCGAGCTGCGCATCTTCAACCGCGACGGCAAGAAGATCCTCGGCACCCGCCGTCCCGATCCCCTCGCCTACCCCGACGGGAACCACGACCTCATGCTCGAGCTGATGAACGCCAAGAACGGCGCGGAGTGGGCGTCGGTGCCCGCGGTCGGGATCTACACGAGTGACTTCCGGCTCCTGCACCGGTACCACGAGTACCCCGCGATCTATCACAAGGACCGCGTGCGCGGCTGGCAGCAGGCGCGACGAGCGGGCGAGTCGCAAGCCGACGCCGACGCGCGCGGGGCCCGCGAGTTCCTCGCCATGCAGACGTCGCCGTTCTTCGATCTCTGGGCGAGCGCCGCCATCGACGAGATCCTGAGCGCGCTCTACGAGACGCTGACCGTGCGCGACGCGTGATCCCGCTCGGGCAGGCTCACGACGCCGCTAGGCAGATCTCGGTCGGCGGCCGACGAGCGACTCCGAGCCGTCGGGGCCATAGTGCTCGCTGTGGACGCAGCCGGCGGCCATCTCGAAGACGTCACCGGCGCGGTAGGTGCGGGCGACGCCGTCGGTGGTCAGCGTGAGCTCGCCGGAAAGGACGAGCGCACGCACGTCGAAGTCGTGCGCGTGCGGCGTGGTCACCTTGTTGGCCGATCCCTTCGACGTGGCGATGTCGGCGTAGCCGGCGTTCTTGAGGTTCGTCTCGAAGGCTGTCGTGTCCATCATGCGGTCCTCCGTTCGATGGGGATCACTCGAGGCTCAGGGGCTCGCGACGCGGGCCGAGCGTCTGCATGGCCGCGAAGCCGTCCTCGAAGACGTCGCAGTACAGCTCGACGCGATTGCCGTCGGGATCGTTGAAGTACACGCTGCGCGAGACGTTGTGCTCGACGGTGGACTCGACGGCCACGCCGAGCCGCTTCAACTCCCCGTAGGCGGCCTTCAGCTCCTCGAAGCTGCCGAGCTGCCACGCCATGTGATGCAGGCCGGAGTGCGTGGCGTCGGACGCGTCGGCGGTGGCGCCCTCGAAGAGGGCCAGCTCGTGATGCTCGCGACCGAAGCTCAGGAACACCGCGCCACGCGCGCGGTCCTCGTGCGACACCTTGAGACCGAGCGTGCTCGTGTAGAAGTCTCGCGACCGCTCCGCGTCCCGCACCCGCAACACGATGTGACCGAGCTTGCGTGCCTGGATCATGGGGACCTCCTCGTCTGCGTCCCTGACGCGCGCCCCGCGCTCATGTCGCGGCGGATCGGAACCACTGCCTCAGCTCGATGGGGTAGCCGTTCGGATCGTGGATCTCGGCGCGGGCGTACGTCGGGGTGACCTTCGGTCCCCACGTGACGGGCACGCCCTTCGTCTTCAGGTAGTCGACGGTGGTCGACATGTCGTCGACCTCGAGCGCGATGAGGCGATAGCCGAGATGCTCGGTGGCGGGCCGCGGAGCGACGGTCGCCCCGTCGAAGTGCACGAGCTCGACGACGGTGCCGCCGAGCTCCAGGTAGACGAGGTCGATCGGCGTCCCGAGCGGAGAGCCCGGAATGCGGTCCCGCTCCTTGACCTTGAAGCCGAGGACGTCGGTGTAGAACGCGATCGTGCGATCGAGTGCGTCGGTGACGATCTCCACGTGGTCGATTCGCTTGAACACATGTCCTCCGATCGCTGGTGATACGCGAGCCGAGCTTGCCGCACCCGCGCCCCGCGCTTCCCGCACACTGGGCGTGACGCGCGGGCCGTGCACGGCGCCCCGACGCCAAGGTTGCCACAAGTTCTCCTCGCGGAGCGGAAAGAAGCTCTCCCGGACCCCGCTCTCTTGCAACGTCGCAACGCGGTAATCCCGGACGGTTCGGCAGGCCCGGGATGCCGTACTATGCGTTCGTTCGCCTCGAGAACGTGAGCCTGCTGGTGGGGAAGGAGCGAGAGCGATGAAAGCAGCATCCGTGGTGGCGGAGATCCTGAAGCGTGAGGGCGTGCAGTTCCTCATCGGCTATCCCGTCAACCAGATCATCGAGTCTGCCGCGGAGGCGGACATCCGGACCATCATCGTGCGCCAGGAGCGCGTGGGCCTGCACATGGCCGACGCCGTGAGCCGCATCACCTCCGGCGACAAGATCGGCGTGTTCGCCATGCAGCACGGACCGGGGACGGAGAACTCGTTCGGGGGCGTGGCTCAGGCCTTCGGCGACTCCGTGCCCATCGTGGTCATCCCCGGCGGGTACCCGCGTCCGCTCCTGAACATCACGCCGAACTTCAGCTCGTTCCTGAACTACCAGCACGTCACGAAGTGGGCCGAGCAGGTCGTCCTGCCGTCCGCGGTGCCCGACGCCATGCGCCGCGCCTTCACCCAGGTGAAGAACGGACGGC
Organism: Candidatus Methylomirabilota bacterium; assembly: GCA_046733575.1. GTDB lineage: Bacteria > Methylomirabilota > Methylomirabilia > Rokubacteriales > CSP1-6 > JBKPPN01. Next base: position 5,809 of record JBKPPN010000091.1, read on the forward strand.
CGCGCCCCGTGCTGGTCGAGATCCCCGTCGACGTCATGCGCGAGGAAGTTCCGGACGGCTGGACCTACACGCCGGCCCCGCGCATGCGCGTGGCGCCGGATCCGACCGCGGTCAAGGAAGTGGCCGCGGCCCTCGTCGCCGCCGAGCGTCCCGTGATCTACGCGGGTCAGGGCGTGCACTACGCCAAGGCGTGGAAGCAGCTGCGTGAGCTCGCCGAGCTGCTCGAGGCGCCGGTGACCACGAGCCTGCAGGGCAAGAGCGCGTTCCCCGAGACGCATCCGCTCTCGCTCGGCTCGGGCGGCCGCTCGATCAGCGCGCAGCTCAACCACTTCCTGCGCTCGGCCGATCTCATCTTCGGCATCGGCTGCAGCTTCGCGAGCACCAACTACGGCGTGGCCATGCCGAAGGGCAAGAAGATCGTGCACGCCACGCTCGACCCCGTCGACGTCAACAAGGACGTCACGGCCGAGATGGCGCTCATCGGCGACGCCGCACTCACGCTGGACGCGCTGCTCCTCGAGGTGCGCGATCGCCTGAAGGGCAAGTCGCGCGGACGCGCGAGTGCCGTCGCGCAGGAGATCAAGACGCTCCGGGCGGAGTGGCTGAACAAGTGGATGCCGCGCCTCACCGCGGACACCGCGCCGCTGTCGCCGTATCGCGTGCTGTGGGACCTCATGCACACAGTCGACGTGGCGAACACGATCATCACCCACGACGCGGGCAGCCCGCGCGACCAGATCTCGCCGTTCTGGGAGCCGGTCGAGCCGCTCACCTACATCGGCTGGGGCAAGACGACGCAGCTCGGCTACGGCCTCGGCCTCGCCATGGGCGCCAAGCTCGCCGCGCCGGACAAGCTCTGCGTCAACGTGTGGGGCGACGCCGCCATCGGCTTCACGGGCATGGACTTCGAGACCGCGGTGCGCGAGCGCATCCCGATCCTCTCGGTGCTGCTCAACAACTTCTCGATGGCCATCGAGCTGAAGGTCATGGCCACGGCCACCGAGAAGTACCGCTCGACCGACATCAGCGGCAACTACGCCGACTTCGCGAAGGCGCTGGGCGGCTGGGGCGAGCGCGTCACGCAGCCCGGGGAGATCGTGCCCGCCATCAAGCGCGCGGTGGCGAAGACGAAAGAAGGGACGCCCGCGCTGCTCGAGTTCATCACCGAGAAGGCCATCGACTTCTCGATGTTCTCGTAGGAGTTTTATCGGGATACCCGGGGGCTTGGGGGGGGCGTCGAGCCCCCCATGTCGACGAGAGGAAGGGAGCCAGGCATGACGACGGACAGGCAGGCCATCAATCATCTGTGGACCCACCGCACGCAGGACCATCCCTTCCTGAAGGACGAGGACCTCGTCATCGACCACGCCGAGGGCGTGTACGTGTGGACGGAGAAGGGCAAGAAGTTGCTCGACGGCTTCGCCGGCCTAGCCGTCGTGAACGTCGGCCACGGACGTCGCGAGATCGCCGAGGCGATCGCCGAGCAGACCGTCAAGCTCGCGTACTACCCGACCACGCGACAGTTCTCGAACAAGCCCGCCGCGGAGCTCGCGGCGAAGCTGGCCCGTCTGACCCCGGGCGATCTGACGTATTCGATGTTCTCGGTGAGCGGCTCGGAGGCCAACGAGCGGTCGATGCAGATGGCGCGGCACTACTGGCTCGCCAAGGGCAAGTCCGGCAAGTACAAGGTCATCTCGATGCAGGGCGGCTACCACGGCGCCACGGCGGGCACGTTCGCGATCTGCGGCCTGCCCCACATGGCGGAGCCGTACGCGCCGCTCCAGCCCCAGGGCTTCGCCAAGGTCGTCCCGCCGCATCCGTATCGCGATCGCGGCAAGGGGACGGACGAGGAGCTGATCCGGCGCCGAGCGCAGGAGCTGCGCGACGTGATCGTGAAGGAGGGCCCGGACACCGTGTCGGCGGTCATCCTGGAGCCCGTCATCTCGTCGGGCGGCTTCATCTTCCCGCCCATCGGATGGCTCAAGGCCGTGCGCCAGGTCTGCGACGAGCTCGAGGTGCTCATGATCGCGGACGAGGTCATCACCGGCTTCGGACGCACGGGACGGTGGTTCGCCTGCGAGCACGACAACGTGGTGCCGGATCTGATGTCGACGGCGAAGGGGATCACGTCGGGCTACATTCCGCTCTCCGCAAGCATCGCGCGCCGGCGTCTCGCCGACGCGTTCCCCGAGGACACCGAGCAGGAGAACGTGCACCCCAACACGTACGCGGCGCATCCCGTCGCGTGCGCCGCAGCGCTGGCGAACCTGCAGATCATGGAGAAGGAGAACCTGGTCGGCAACGCGGCGGCCATGGGCGAGCGGCTGCTCTCCGGGCTCCAGAGCGCGCTCTCGGGACAGAAGATCGTCGGCGACGTGCGCGGCCGCGGCCTCATGGCGTGCGTCGATCTGGTCGAGCCGGATGGATCCGGGCGCGCGCTCGACGGCAAGAAGGTCGCGGAGGTCGATCGCAAGGCCTGGGATCGCGGCGCGATCGTCTACGCCCGCGGCTCCGTCATCCGGCTGGCCCCGCCGCTGTCGATCAAGCCGGCGGAGGTCGACGAGCTCGTGGGGATCGTCGCGGAGAGCGTCGGGGAGCTGCAGCGCGACGTCGTGCGGTAGCGCCGCTTCCCTGGGGCACGTGCCGCGAACGGCGAAGGCGCCGGACGGCCACGAGGTGCTGCCGGTCGGCAGACGCGAGGTCATCGTCGGCCTGAGCCTCGGCCTCGTCATGTCGTGCCGGCGTGCCAGCGCGGAGACTCCGGTCACACTTCCGCGGGTTGGATACCTCGGCAATCAGAACCCGCGGACCGTGAAGGCGTTCCTCGATGGTCTCCAGGCGATCGGGTACGTCGCTGGACAGAACTTCGTGTGGGAGTTCCGCGCCCCGGAGCGGGCCGACAGGTACGAGCAGTTCCCCGAGCTCGCCACCCAGCTCGTCACCGCTGGCGTCGACGTCGTCCTCGCGGCCACGCCGATCGCGATCGAGGCTGCGATCAGGGCGACCAGGACGATTCCCATCGTCGGAGTGGACCTCGAGTCCGATCCCGTCGCCAAGGGCTGGGCGACGACTCTGGCGCATCCGAGCGGCAATTTCACCGGGCTCGTCCTCGACATTCCAGAGATGAGCGGGAAGCAGCTGCAGTTC
>JBKPPN010000092.1:0-5979 GCA_046733575.1 Candidatus Methylomirabilota bacterium
ATCATCTGGGTCACGCGGTGTACGGGGGAGATGCTGGATCTGCCGCCGGTGGTGCTGATCAAGGGCACGGAGACGACGAGCTTCCAGGTCCCGATGGACTGGCGCACCGGCTTCGACGGCGCGGCGCGGGACTTCGTCGACGGATTACTGGACGGTCGGCAGCCGGCGCAGGACGTCGTGACGGCGACGAAGGTCTTGCAGGTGCCGCTCGCGATCTACGAGTCGGCGCGGACGCGGCGGCCCGTCGCGCCGGCGGCCATGCGGTAATGCGGTACAACGTCGCGCGTCCGACCGCGACGCGCTTCTCCGTGCGCGTGACAGTATCTTCACGCGGATCGGCCAAGCGATCGGCCCAAGAGTCAGCGCGGGCTAAACCGCACTTTCCGTCACATCAATAGCCCTTCACGTACGGCAGCTTCGCTGCCGTCGCCTCGATCGCCGCCCCCGCCTCGAGCAGCACCGCCGTCGAGTCCCATGTTCCCTGGACGAGCTGATTGCGCGGCCCGTCCGGGACCTTGGCCTTGATCACGCGATCACCGAACCGGACCTCCTGCTTCTCGACGTCGACGGTGACCGGCGTCTGGGGCGCGCGCGAGATCGCCTTCTGCAGCCAGTCCAGGTCCTCGGCCGAGGCGGTGAGACACGGGATCCCGAGCATCACGCAGTTGCCGAAGAAAATCTCGCCGAACGAGCCGCCGACGATCGCTGAGATGCCCCAGCGCATCAGCGCCTGCGGCGCGTGCTCGCGCGACGACCCGCAGCCGAAGTTGAATCCGACGACCAGCACCGACGCGCCCTGGAACGCGGGGTTGTTGAACGGGTGCTCGGGGTTCTGCTTCCGCGCGTCCTCGAACGCGTGCTCGCCCATGGTGTCGAAGGTGACCGCCTTCAGGAACCGCGCCGGGATGATCCGGTCGGTGTCGATGTCGTTGCCCGGAACGGGGATGCCGCGTCCGGTGATCTGGCGGCGCTCGTAGGTGGACGTCGTCATCGGAGGATCTCCCTCACGTCGGCGACGGCGCCGGTGATCGCGGCCGCGGCCACCATGGCCGGGCTCATGAGGAGCGTGCGGCCGGTGGGGCTGCCCTGGCGGCCGATGAAGTTCCGGTTGCTGGACGAGGCGGACATCTCGCGGCCGACGAGCTGGTCGGGGTTCATGCCGAGGCACATCGAGCAGCCGGCCTTGCGCCACTGGAAGCCGGCCTGCTGGAAGATCTCGTGCAGGCCCTCGGCCTCGGCGGCCTTGGCGACCTGCTGCGAGCCCGGCACGATGAGGGCGCGCACGTGCTTGGCCACCTTGCCCTTCTGCGCGACCTTGGCCGCCTCGCGCAGATCGGAGAGACGACCGTTCGTGCACGAGCCGACGAAGGCGACGTCGATCTTGGCGCCCTTGATGGGCTGGCCGGGCTCGAAGCCCATGTGCGCGAGCGCCTCGCGATAGGTCGGGCGCTCGGCCTCGGGCGCCGACTCCGGCGTCGGGATGCGGCCGCTCACGCCGAGCGACATCTCGGGGTTGATGCCCCACGTGACGACGGGCTCGATGGACGAGCCGTCGATGCGCTTGACGTCGTCGAACGCCGCGCCCGGCTCCGTCGCGACGGATTTCCACCACGTCACCGCGCGATCCCACGCTGTGCCCGACGGCGAGTACTGACGTCCGCGCAGGTAGTCGTACGTGGTCTGATCGGGATTCACGTAGCCGAAGCGCGCGCCGCCCTCGATGGACATGTTGCAGACGGTGAGACGCTCCTCCATCGTCATGCGGTCGATCACGGGGCCGGCGTACTCGTAGGCGTAGCCCACGCCGCCCTTCACGCCGAGCTGGTTGATGATCCAGAGGATCACGTCCTTGGCGAATACGCCGTTCGTCAGCGCGCCCTCCACGCGGACCTGGCGCAGCTTGGGCTTGGCCATGCTGAGGCACTGCGTGGCGAGCACGTCGCGCACCTGACTGGTCCCGATGCCGAACGCGATGGCGCCCACCGCGCCATGCGTGGCGGTGTGGCTGTCGCCGCACGCGATGGTCATGCCGGGCTGGGTGAGACCGAGCTCGGGGCCGATGACGTGCACGATGCCCTGCTTGCCCGTCGCCATGTCGAAGAACGGCACGCCGAAGTCCTTCATGTTGCGGTACATGTGCGCGGCCATGTCCTCGGCCATCGGGTCGGCATAGGGACGCGTCTGGTCCGTCGTCGGGATGATGTGATCCAGCGTGCCGAACGTGCGCTCGGGCATCCGCACCTTCAGCTTGGCGTCCTTCAGCATCTGGAAGGCCTGCGGCGTCGTGACCTCGTGGATCAGATGCAGGCCGATCAGGAGCTGGGTCTGACCGGACGGAAGCGTGCGGACCGTGTGCGCGTCCCAGACCTTGTCGAGCAGCGTGCGTGCCATGCGGCGTCTCCTTCAGCGGCGCGCGCGTCGAGCGGCACCGCGACGCGTATGGTGCCGTAGGGCGACGGTGCAGTCCAGTGAGCTGTTCTGCACGGACGTTGAAATCTGGCTTCAGGACGACGCGCGCGGCCGAGCGGCCGCACGCGCGTGACGAGTCAGACCGAGCGCAGGTGTCTGGGACGCCAGGCCGGCGCCGGCGTGTTGGAGGGACCGAGGAACAGCTGGCGCCACCACGCTTCGGTCTGCAGCGCCGGCGGCGAGCCCAGCGTGCGGCGAAGGTCGCGCAGCGTCCCGCGCACCCACGGGCGCCAGCGCTCGCGCTCCGCGAGCGGGATGACATCCATCAGAGCGAGAGTCAGCGCGCCGCCCGGGCCGAGGTCGTCGGTGACGTCGTCGCGGAGGATTCCTTCGATGAACGCGGCCTCCGCGATCCACTGGTGGACGCGCAGCACGAGACGCTTTCTGAGCGAGGGCGCCAGCGCCGTCCAGTACGGCGTCATGTTCCCGTACCACCGCGCAACGTTGGCCTGGACGCGGTTGGCCGCTGCGCTCGGTCCGTGGGTCTCGAATCGAACCCGTGGCTCCCGGCAGACCGGATCGTTGGAATACATGGCCCCGAGCCTGCGCCACCCGGGTGAAAGCGAGATGAATGTCGGATGAGAAGCTGCTCATCGGGGGAAGCGAAGAGCGTGCCGGCCGCGGCCGGGGCGCAGCGCCCCGGACCGCGTCCGGCAGGTCAGCTCAGGCGAACTTGGCGTAGATCGCGCGCAGCTTCTCCTCGGCCCACTTGACGGTCTGCTCCAGATCCATCTTGTCGGAGCAGTGCTGCGCGACGGCGTCGATCATCACGAACTGCTGATAGACCTCGTCGGCGGCCTGGGTCAGGGGCCCGGGGTAGCCGATGGTGTAGTGATACTCCGGCGACTGCTCCAGCACCTTCAGCTTCGGGTCCTCGCTGATGATCGGCAGCGGGCCCTTGGCGAAGCCCTTCAGAAACGGATTGTCGTAGCCGGTGCTGGCCTTGAATGCTTCCTTGAAATTGTCGGTGAGGTGCTCCAGGAAGGCCTTGGCGGCGTCCTGATTCTTCGAGAACGTCGGGATGCCGTAGGCCAGACAGTTGGCGAACGACAGGCGTCCACCCGGCCCCTTCGGCGAGAGCTGCACGAAGATCTTGTCGGCCAGCGGCTTGTTCGACGCCTCGATGGTCCGGTACGCACTGATCGGGTTGTGGATCCACGAGGCGCGCCCCGAGGCGAGGAACCGATTGTTGGAGGCGTCATCCCACGACAGCACCTCGGGCGTCATCGTGTCCTTGTAGAGCGTCTTCATGTACTTGAGGGCGTCCCGCACTTCCTTGGAGTTGTAGGTGATCGTCTTGCCGTCCTTGGCGACCTCGGAGCCGCCGTGCGACCACATGATGGCGCGCCAGGAGTTGCGCGAGTCGTTGTGGTGCGCCAGACCGATGCCGATCGGGTAGCCCTTCGCCTTCAGCTTGCGGCCGCCGACGAGGAGGTCGTCCCACGTGTCGGGACCGTTCGGCATCCCGGCGATCTCCGTCCACAGGTCCTTCCGGTAGAGGCCGGGGAAGTCGATGAAGTAGTCGGGGATCGAGTGGAAGCGACCCTTCACGCCGCAGTAGTTCTCGGCGAGGGGGATCCAGCCGCCGTACTTCTTGGCCAGCTTGTCGGCGAGGTCGGTGACGTCGATGGTGGCCGCGGCCCACTTCTCCGTGCCGGAGGCGGCGAACTGGATGATGTCGTGACCGGACTGCGTGGCGACCTCGGCGGCGGTCTTGCTCGCCAGGTTCAGGTGCGGGATGTGGTCGATGGCGAGCTTGACGTTGTTCTTGGCCGCCCACTCCTGGCCGAACTGATCGAACCACTTGTCGTAGCTCGGGACGAAATGGCTCCAGCAGAGGATCGACAGCTGCTTCGGCTGCTGCGCCCAGGCGGGACGCACCCACAGGTGGGGCGCGGCCAGGGCGCCTGCCGCACCGACGACGAGGAACTCACGACGGGTCACGGTTGCCATCTGATCTCCTCCTTCACGACGTAGTGACTGAGCGGGCGATGGACGAACCGAGAACGGACCGCGACGACGGTTACCTCAGGGCTGTGGACTCCTGCGGCGCGCTCGTGTTCGGCACGGCGTCGCCGCGCAGCCCCATCCGGCGAATCGAGATCTCGCCGCGCACCTGCATCCGGGCGTCGTCCGCCGTGAGATTGCGGGTGTAGCAGCAGAACTCGAGCTGGATCCCGTTCGGATCCTGGAAGTAGATCGACTTGGCCCAGTCGTGATCCACCACTTCCGTCACGTCAACTCCCCGGGCGATGAGCTCGTTCCGCTTCTCCTCCAGGGCCGCCTCCGAGCCGGTCTCGAAGGCGAAGTGGTAGAAGGCGTTCGGCACGCCCAGGCCGCCGTTGATGCCGGCATCGTACGACGACGGCACGCCGGGCACGTCGCGGGCCTCCATGAAGGCGAGGAGCTGATCGCGTCCAGTATCGAAGAAGATGTGGCGGATCTGTCCGCCCTCCGCGATCTTCAGCGTGTCGCACCGGACCGGCGTGAAGCCGAGGACGTTCTCGTAGAAGTCGCGCGTGGCGTCGAGGTCGAGGGTGGAGAGACCGATGTGCGAGAAGCCCTTGTGTGCCATGGTTCATGCTCCTGTCGGCTCGGGCGCGAGCCGCCCGGCGGGGTCGGTCGCCGCCTACTCTACCGCGGTCGCGGACATCCCGCCGCATGCCTTGACGGTGCCCGGCCGGTGGAGGAGGATCGCTACCCCATGACGACATCGCATCTGCACGACCTCTCGATCGCCGAGCTCGCCGATCTTATCGTCGGCGGGAAGGTGTCGCCGGTGGAGCTGGTCGAGGCGCTGATCCAGCGCGTCGAGGACCACGACGGCAAGGTCCACGCCTTCATCACCCGCACCTTCGACGTCGCGCGGCGACAGGCCAAGGCCGCCGAGGACGAGGTCGCGGCCGGCCGCTATCGCGGCGCGCTGCACGGGATCCCGTTCGCGCTGAAGGACATCTACGACACCAAGGGCATCCTCACGTCGGGCCACTCGCGCGTCTTCATCGACCGCATTCCGACGGAGGATGCCACCACCGTGACGCGGCTGCAGGACGCGGGCGCCGTCCTGCTCGGCAAGCTGGCCACTCACGAGATGGCCCACGCCGGGCCCTCGTTCGACCTGCCGTGGCCGCCCGCGCGCAATCCGTGGAACCTCGAGCGCTTCACGGGTGGGTCGTCGACCGGTTCGGGTGCTGCGGTGGCGGCGGGGATGGTGCCGGTGGCGCTCGGCTCCGACACGGGCGGATCCATCCGCGGTCCGGCGTCGTACTGCGGCGTCGTGGGGCTCATGCCGACGTTCGGCCTGGTCAGCCGCGCCGGTGTGATCACCAACTCGTACACGTTCGACCACTGCGGACCGCTCGCGCGCACGGTGGAGGACTGCGCGCTCGTGCTCGAGGCGCTCGCCGGCTACGACCCCAAGGACGCCGGCAGTCTCAGTCGCCCGATCCCGTCGTACCGGCAGGGGCTTCTCGACGACCTGCGCGGCCTGCGCATCGGCGTGCTGCGGCA
>JBKPPN010000093.1:0-10778 GCA_046733575.1 Candidatus Methylomirabilota bacterium
GGATCGCCTGGAACGACCCGATCGGTCGCCCGGACTGCACGCGCACACGCGCGTACTCGACACAGAGATCGAGCACCCGGCCGGCCGCGCCGACCATCTCCGCCCCGCGGGCCAGCGCGCCGATGCGAAGCGCGGGCGCGAGCGCATCCCAGCCCCGGCCCTCGACACCGACGAGATCGTCGGGCCGAACCGCGACGTCGGCGAAGCGCACCTCGAACAGCTTGTCGCCCGACATGCTAGTGAGCGGTACGAGCGAGATCCCGGGGCGGTCGCGCTCGACGAGCAACAGATTGATCCCGCCTCCCCCGCGAGCAGCGATCAGCAGATCGTGCGCGACGTGCGCGTCCCTGACGAACAGCTTCCGACCGTTGAGGCGTTCACCCGCCTCGCCGCGAAGCGCGACCGCCTCGGGCGCCAACGTCGCGCTCTCCTCGGTGATGGCCAGCGCGCAGCGGCGCTCGCCGAGCGCCATCGCGGGCAGGACGCGTTGCTGCTGGGCAGGAGTCGCCGCCGCGCAGAGGAGCGACGTCGCGACCACCGCGCTGTCGACGTACGGGCCGGGCAGGCACGCGCGGCCCATCTCCTCGACCAGCACGATGACGTCGAGCAGCGTGCCGTCGCCGCCGCCGAGGGCCGCGGGGACGAGCAGCCCCGGCCAGCCGAGCGACGCCATCTCCGCCCACAGGTCGTCCCGGAAGCCGGCGGCGTCCAGCGCGAGCTCTTGCACCAGCGTCGGGGGCACGTGCTTGGTGAGGAAGTCGCGCGCGATGTTGGCGAGCAGCTGCTGGGAGTCGGTCGGCGCGAAGTCCATGGTCAGCGCGCGACGACCTTCGGCTCGGCGGGCAGGCCGAGGCCGCGCGTCGCGATCGTGGAGCGGAGGATCTCCGACGTCCCGCCCGCGATCGTCTGTCCCATGCTGGTCTGGTACACGTGCTGGATCTCGCCGCCAAGCACGGCCCACGGCGAGTCGGCGGTGAGCGGACCGAAGAGGCCGAGGAGCTCCAGGCCGAAGGCGGCGACCTTCTGGCCGGTCTCGTCGCCCCACACCTTCACCAGCGCGGACTCGTACGTGACCGGCATCTTCCGCTCCAGCATCCACGCCACGCGGTAGAACAGGAGTCGCAGCGCTTCCAGCTCCGCCGCGAACGTCGCGAGGCGGCGGCGCACGTGGCCGTCGCGCGCGAGCGCCGCGCCGTCGCGCATGGTGGCGTTCGCGTAGTCGACGAGGCCGGCCAGGATGCGCTTCAGCATGATCGGCTTGTAGAACCGGCCCCAGAAGCGATCGGTGTCGAGCCCGCGCAGGAGCTCGACGAAGCCCTCGTCCTCCTTGCCGAGCAGCACCTCGGCGGGAACCCGCACGCTGTCGAGGAAGATCTCGTGATGGTAGACCTCGCCGGTGAGGCTGCGGATGGGCCGGATGGTCAGGCCCGGCGTGGTGCTGTCGACGACGAACATGCTGAGGCCGTGGCTGCGACGCGCGCTCTGACTAGTGCGCGCGAGCACGAGACCGTACGTCGAGATGCCGGCGTGGCTCGACCAGATCTTGTGGCCGTCGATGACGTAGTGATCGCCGTCGCGGCGCGCCGTGGTCTTCAGCGACAGCAGGTCCGATCCGGAGTTGGGCTCGCTGAAGCCTTGCCAGAACGTCGCCTCGCCGCGGGCGATGCGGGGCAGCACCTCGGCCTTCAGGTACGGGCTGCCGTACGCGATGATCGCGTCCGCGGTCGTCCAGCAGTTTGCGAGTGGACCGAACGGCGCGCCCGCCTTCCCCAGCTCCTCCAGCAGCACGAGCTTGTGCATCATCGGTCGCTCGGCGCCGCCGAACGCGCGCGGCCACGTCATCGACAGCCAGCCCTGCGCCGCGAGCTGCCTGAGGAACGCGTGCGAGTGGGCGCCGGAGCCGTAGCCGGCGTCCATGCCGTCGTGCGGATAGCTCGCGGGGGGATGTGTGCGCAGGAACTCACGGACCTCGTCGGCGAAGGTCAGCTCGTCGGGCCGGAAGCCGAACTCCATGCGCGGCAATGTACTGCAAACGCCGACGCGGGGACAGGTGCGGGGCCAGCCGGTATACTCGCCGCACGAGGAGCGATGCGATGACGGCGATCACGACGCGCGAGGTACGAGGGTACTGCGGCTTCTGCGCCGTCCACTGTCCTGTGGTGACCCGCGTTGCCGGCGACCGCGTGCTGTCCGTCGTTCCGGATCCCAGTCACCCGCTCGGCGGCGCGATCTGCGCGAAGGGACGCGCGGCGCCGGAATTCCACCACCATCGCGACCGCGTCGACGTCCCGCTCCGCCGCACGCGACCGAAGACCGATCCCGATCCCGGCTGGGAGCCGTGCACCTGGGACGAGGCGCTCGACCTCATCGCGGAGAAGATGCTCGCGATCCGGCAGACGTCGGGCGCGGAGGCCGTCGCGTTCAACAAGGGCACCGTCGGTGGCACCGCACTCACCGACACCGAGCGGTGGCTGCAGCGCCTCATCCATCACTTCGGGACGCCCAACATCGGCGGCACCACGCACCTCTGCCAGTGGCCGCGCGACACCGGGGCGGCGCACTACACGTTCGGCACGCCCGTCCTCGCGATGCCCGACGTCGCACGCAGCGGCTGCATCGTGCTCTGGGGCTCCAGCCCCACCGCGAACTTCCTCAGCCTGGGACGCGACATCGCGGCGGCCAAGGCGCGCGGAGCGAAGCTGCTCGTCGTCGACCCTCGCCGCGTCGGTCTCGCCAACAAGGCCGACGTCTTCCTGCAGGTGCGCCCGGGCACCGACGGCGCGCTCGCGCTGGGTCTCATCCATCTCCTTATCCGCGAACGGCTGTACGACGACGCGTTCGTGCGCGACTGGACCAACGCCCCGTTCCTCGTGCGCGACGACACCGGCGCCCTCCTCACCGACGCCGATCGCTCCGGCGTGGCGACTGCTCCGCGACGCTACGTCGCGGCGGACGAGAACAGCGACCGGCTCGTGACCTACGACCCGGCCCGCGGCGCCTACCTCCACGACGTCCGGCTCGCGCTCACGGGCACACGTCGCGTCCGGCTCGCGTCGGGCGACGAGGTGGCGTGTCGTCCCGTGTTCGAGCGGCTCCAGGCCGCGGCGCAGTCCTGTCCGCCGGACGTCGTCTCCGCCATCACCGGGGCGTCGGCGGAGGCGATCGTGGCGGCGGCACGACTCCTCGGATCCCATCGTCCGGTGTCGCACTACTTTCACAACGGGCTCGTGCAACACACCAACGCCACCCAGGCGTCGCGCGGCATCGAGATCCTCTACGCGCTGCTCGGTGATTTCGGCGTCCCGGGCGGCAACGTCCCCGGCGTGTCGCCACGCGTGAACGACGTCAGCGCGCGCGACGCGCTGCCGAGAGGCATGGAGCTCCGACGCCTCGGACGCAGCGAACGGCCGATCGGTCCGCCCGTCATTCCCGGCACCGTCACCGCGTACGACCTGTACCGTGCGATCCTCGATGGCGAGCCGTATCGCGTGCGCGCGATCGTCTCCTTCGGCGCGAACATGCTGATGGCCAACGGCGACACGCTGCGAGGCCGCGCCGCGCTGGAGCAGCTCGAGTTCTTCGCCCAGATCGAGCTCGTCCACACGCCGACCAGTCGTTTTGCCGACGTGCTGCTCCCCGCGGCGAGCTGGATGGAATCGAGCGCGCTGAAGATCGGCCACCGCTATCCCGCCGACGAGATGGCGCGCATCCAGTACCGTGAGCCCGCCGTGGCGCCGCTCCACGAGCGGCGCTCGGACGTCGAGATCATCTTCGGCCTCGCCACGCGGCTCGGGCTCGGCGCCGAGTTCTGGCACGGCGACGTCGAGGCCGCGTACCGACATCTGCTCGAGCCCACCGGGCTGACACTCGACGAGCTGCGCGGGCTGCCCTACGGGACGTCCGTGGCGCGCGGTCCCGTGCGCCACCGGCCCTTCGCGGAGCGCGACGATGCCACCGGCGCGCCACGCGGATTCCAGACGCCGACGAAGAAGGTCGAGATCTACGCGACGCGCTTCGCCGAGCACGGGCTGCCGCCGCTTCCCGTGTACGTCGAGCCCGCGCTGAGTCCGGCGAGCCGCCCCGACCTTGCGCGAGACTTCCCGCTCGTGCTCACCAACGCCAAGCGTCCGCAGTACATGCACAGCCAGCACCGCGGCCTGCCGAGCTTGCGCAAGAGCGCGCCGAACCCGACGGCGGAGATCCATCCCGACACGGCGGCCCGGTTCGGCGTGGAGGACGACGCGTGGATCGTCGTCGAGACGCCGACGGGACGCGTCCGCGCGCAGGCCACCGTGACCGACGCGATCATGCCCGGCGTGGTGTGCTGCTCGCACGGCTGGTGGGAGGCGTGCGAGGAGCTCGGTCTTCCGGGCTTCGATCCGTACAGCGCCGAGGGGGCGAACCAGAATCTGCTCGTGACGAACGAGCTCCACGATCCCGTCAGCGGCGGCACGCCGCACCGCTCGACGCTGTGCCGAGTGACACCGAGCTCGCGACGTTCCGGCTGAGCACGGCGCCGGACCTCGCGGCCGCCGACGGCCTGACGCCGCTGGCCCGCGCCGCGCGCAACAGGCTGATGCTCGGACTGTTCATCCCGCTCCAGCAGGGCGCGTGGAGCCCGTCCACGGCGCCGCGCGGCACCTCGTGGAGCTTCGCCTACAACGCCGAGTGCACCGTGCGCGCGGAAGAGCTCGGCTTCGACCTGGTGTTCGGGCTCGCGCAGTGGCTGGGCAAGGGCGGCTACGGCGGCGCCATGCGCTTCCGCGAGAACGCCGCCGACCCGCTCCTCGTCACGGCGGGACTGGCGCCGCTCACCCGCAACATCATCCTCGTCTCCACCGTGCACATCCTGTACGGCTGGCATCCGCTGCATCTCGCCAAGTTCGCCGCATCCATCGACCACATGAGCGGCGGACGCTGGGGCCTGAACGTGGTGACCGGTTACAAGAAGAGCGAGTACGAGATGTTCGGCATCGAGCCGATCGAGCACGACCTGCGCTACGCGATGGCCGACGAGTTCTCCGTGATGCTGCGCCGTCTGTGGACCGAGGACGACAACCTCACGATCGAGGGCCGCTGGTGGACCATCCGCAACGGCTTCGTCGCCCCCAAGCCGGTGCACGGCTCCGTCATCATGGTGAACGCCGCGTCCTCGGGCGCCGGCCTCGATTACGCGGCCCGCCACTCCGATCTGATCTTCATCACGAGCCCTGCCGGCCCCGACCTCGACCGCGCGTGCACCGCGCTTCCCGATCACAACGCGAGGATCAAGGCCCGCGCCACGAAGCATGGCCGCGAGGTGAAGACGATCATCAACCCCCACGTCATCTGCCGCGAGACCGAGAAGGAAGCGCACGAGCAGCGCCGCGCCATCCTGGAACACGCCGATCCCATCGCCGCCGACAACTTCTACGCGACCTTCGCGGGCGGCGACCAGTCGTCCTGGCGCGCCGCCACCCGCGAAGACTGGATCATCGGCGGCAACATCCACGTCGTCGGTTCACCGGAGCAGGTCGTGGACGCCTTCGTCCGCCTCCGGAACGCCGGCTGCGACGGCATCCAGGTCAACTTCTACGACTACCTCCCCGACCTGGAATTCTTCGGCGCTCGCGTGCTGCCGCTCATGAAGCAAGCCGGCCTCCGCAACTAGCCGAGCTGGGGGGCTCGACGCCCCCCAAGCCCCCCGGCTCGGAGACAGCGCGGCCAAGCCGCGCCGCCCCTCGGGTCACCGGGACACACTCCTCTAGGCGCGGCGGGCGTCAGAGCACCGCAGTCGCCTCCACTTCGATCATGTAATCCGGATGCGACAGCGACGCGACCTGCAGGAAGGTCGACGCCGGCTTCTGGCTGGGAAAGAACTCGTCACGCACGATCCCGAAGTCCATCCGATACCGGATGTCGGTGACGAACGTGATGATCTTGACGACGTTGGCCAGCGTCCCGCCCTGGGCCTCGACGAGCGTCTTCACCGCGCCGAACACGTGCCGCGCCTGGGCCCGGAAGTCGCCGCGAAACGCCGGGGTGCCGTTCGGCTCGTACGGCACCTGCCCGGCGAGGAACAGGATGGTCTGCGCGTTCGTCACCTTCACGCCCTGGCTGTAGCCCGGGGGAGCGAAGAGTCCCTGCGGACAGTACCGCTCGATGTTCGCCACGATGCGCCTCCGTGAGCTGGAATGTCGTTGCGGCCGGCATCCTAGCATCGCGCTACACTGCCGCCGTCGCGTCCCGCGCGATGGGCGCGACGCACAGGAGCCGACGATGACGGATACCGCATCGAAGAGCGCGCTGCTCGCCGACCTCGACCGCGCCGCGCAGGACACCTTCGCCTACTTCGAGTCCGCCGGCCGCCGCAGCAACGCGCGCGTCGACCGCTGGCAGGCGCGCGACGTGCTGCAGCACTTCATCTACTTTCACGACGCCACCGCCTGGGGCATCCAGTCCGTGAGCCAGGGCGGTCCGCCGTGGGTCCTCCCTGCCGACGCCGACACCATCAACGAGGTGTGGCGCCGCCTGCACGAGGACGAGAGCATCGACGACCTGCTCGCGCAGCTCCGTCACGCCCACGCGCGACTGATGCGGGCAGCGCGCGCGGCGACGGACCTCGACGCGCCCTGCTTCAAGAACACGCGCGGCGAGGTGGCGACCGTGCGCCAGCGCCTGGAGCGCATCGCGAAACACTGGCGCGAGCACGTGGAGGAACTGCAGGCCGCCGGCGCGCGATGACGGCGCGTGGTTATAGTTCCAGCACGGAGGGCAGGCGATGAGCGTCACCGGGTTGGTCGACGTTGAGAAGGGGATCATCAGCCGCGAGATCTTCGTCAACGAGGACATCTACCGGCAGGAGCAGGAACGCATCTTCTCCCGCGCCTGGCTCTTCATCGGTCACGAGAGCCAGATCCCGAAGCCGGGCGACTACTTCACGTCGTCGATGGGTGAGGAGTCCGTGATCCTCTGCCGTGACCGCGCCGGCACGGCGCGCGTCTTCCTCAACTCGTGTCGCCACCGCGGCATGAAGGTGTGCCGGTACGACGAGGGCAACACGACGGAGTTTCTGTGTCCGTACCACGGCTGGAGCTACGGCACCGACGGCGCCCTCGTCGGCGTGCCGTGGGCGAAGGACGCCTACGGTAGCCAGCTCGACCGGAGCCAGTGGGGCCTCATCGAGGTCCCGCAGATGGTGACGTACAAGGGCACGGTGTGGGCCACGTGGGACCGCGCCGCGCCGCCGTTTCTCGACTACATCGGCGGCTACAAGCTCTACCTCGATCTGCTCCTCGACGCGTGGGACGGCCGCGAGGGCGGCACCGAGGCCATCGGCGGCGTGCACAAGTGGCTGATCCCGTGCAACTGGAAGTGGCCGGCGGAGAACTTCTCGGGTGATCGTTACCACGGCGTCAGCCATCGCTCCGTCGATCTCGTCGGCATCGGCCCGAGCGGCAAGGGCCGTCGCGACATGCAGGAGCGCAACGAGGCGCGCTGGCTCGACGTGTCGTTTCCCGACCTCGGGCACTCGATGATCGCGTTCCTGCGCGCCCACGACTCGCCCATCGCGCCCTCGTACCAGGACGCGCCGGAGGTTGCGGCGTACTTCCGTCGCTGCGAGCAGGAACGGCAGCAGCGACGCGGTCCCTTGTGGCGCCTCTTCGGCGGCCCGGGGACGGTGTTTCCGAACATGTCGCCGCTCGCGCGGCAGCCGCGCACGCTCGCCGTCTGGCATCCGCGCGGTCCGCATCAGACCGAGGTGTGGCGCTGGTATCTCGTCGACGCCGATGCGCCCGCCGAGGTGAAGGACTACCTGCGTCACTACTACATCCGCTACTCGGGTCCCGCCGGGCTCACCGAGCAGGACGACATGGAGAACTGGAACTACGCGCACAAGGCGAGCCGGGGCACGATCGCGCGCCAGTATCCCTATAACTACGAGATGGGCCTGGGCCGCGCGAACGCGAGCTTCGAGGACCACGGCCTCCAGCTCCCCGGCGTCATCGCCGACGTCACGACGGCGAACGCGAGCGAGCACAACCAGCGCGGCTACTACACGCGCTGGCGACAGTTCATGGAGTCCACGAGCTGGAAGGAGCTCATGCGGCGATGACGGAGACGTCGCCCGAGCTCGTCCGGGTCCTCGTGAAGGACGAGGTCGAGCAGTTCCTGTACCGCGAGGCCGAGCTCCTCGACGAGCGTCGCTACGAGGAGTGGCTCGCGCTCTTCACCGACGACGTACGGTACTGGATGCCGATGCGGCGCAACGTTGCCCACGACGACGCCGCCCGCGAGTTCACGCGCGAGGGCCTCGACGTCAACTGGTTCGACGAGGGCAAGGAGACGCTGACCCGTCGCGTGAAGCAGATCCTCACCGGCATTCACTGGGCCGAGGAGCCGCCCTCGCGCATCTGTCACCTCGTGTCGAACGTCCAGATCCTCTCCGCGCGCCCCGCCGGTCCCGCCCCGACCGAGCTCGTCGTGAAGAGCCGCTTCCTTGTCTATCGCAACCGCGTCGAGACCGAGACCGACCTCCTCGTGGGCAAGCGCGAGGACGTCCTGCGCCGCGGCGACGACGGGCTCCGGATCGCCCGCCGCAAGATCACGCTCGACCAGAACGTGCTCCTCGCCAAGAACCTGACGTTCTTCTTTTGACCACTCACAAACTCGCGTCGCCGTCGTAGAGGCTTCGATCTGGACCCGCGAGGAAGCCTATCTGAGGGCGGTCGGCGCGGGGATCACGGACGCGCTCGCCGACAGTCCGCGCGCCGACTGCACGGCGCGAGCGGCGAGCGGATCAGTCCGCCCGCGCCACGACCTCCTTCATCCAGCGCCGCATGAAGAGCCGCCGATCGGGCACGAAGCTGGTCACGATGAACTGATGGGCCCCGGCCGCGCGCGCCCGCGCGATCTGGGCCGCGCAGTCCTCCGGCGTGCCGACGATGCCGAAGCGGTCGACGAGAAAATCCGTCAATCCCCAGCGGTCCGTGAGCGCGGCGTTGCCCCCCGTCGCGACCTCGTGGTGGTGGGAGTTGTACTCGCGCTGCAGCGCCTTGACCTTCTCGTGGAGGTCGGGCGGGACGCCCTTGCCCTCGAGCGTGAAGCGGAAGGCGTGATTGGCGCTCGCCGCCAGCGCCATCTTGATCGGCTCGACGGCTGCCGCCCGCGTGTCCGCCACGTTGGTCTTGGCGAACCACCAGACGTCGACGTCGGCCAGCGTGCGGCCGGCGGCGCGCGCGCCGCGCTCGATGGCGTCGAGCGAGAGCCGGATGACGTCGGGCGTGAGTCCGAGCCCCACGATGACGCCGTCCGCGATGCGCCCCGCGAGCTCGAGCGTGCGCGGCCCCTCGGCGGCGAGATAGACCGGCACGCGACGCGTCGAGCGGTGCACCTGCCAGCGACGACCGCTGCGGTCGACGGCCGCGCCCTCCGTGAGGCGATTGAGGGTCACGACGGCGTCTTCGAGGCCGGCCAGCGTCGCGGGCGGCGCGCCGACGGTGTAGATCGCGCTGTCGCCGGAGCCCAGACCGAGCATCGCGCGGCCGCGCGCCAGCTCGTCCACGGTCGAGATCGCGCTCGCGGTGACGACGAGGTGACGCGTGAGGGGATTCGTGACGCACGGCCCCAGCATCACGCGTGACGTGTTGAGGGCGGCCAGCGTGAGCGCGACGTAGAGCTCGCGGAACACCGACTGCGAGTCGGCGACGCCGAGATACGCGAAGCCGAGGTCCTCGACGTCGCGGCAGAGGTCCCCGAAGCCGTCCATCGTCTCGGGGAGCAGGACGATGCCGAAGCGAACGGGCGGCGTCACGCCATCAGAGACCCGGCACGTCGACGGCCTGGCCTGTGGCCGCGCTCTTCGCCACGGCGTCGGTGAACTCCATGTACCGCACGCCGTCCTCGAACGTGGTGTGCGAGGTCTTCTCCTTGCCCCGCACCGTGTTGACGAACTCCTCCTCGACACGCCAGCCGATGCGCTGCTCCTTCGGGATGACGATCTCGGTCAGCGCCGTGTCGCCCCGCCGTCCGCCCGAGAGCGCCTTCGCGTCCACGTCGAGGCGCAGCGTGCCCTCGCTGCCGAACACCCACACCTCGTTCTTCGGCCCGAGCGCGGTCACGGCGCTGAAGCGCAGATGCCCGACGCCGCCGCGCTCCAGCGTCACCAGGACCTCGACGTGATCCGGGACCTTCACCTCGCGCGAGGTCCCCGTCGCGTCCTTGCGGCGCGGCACGTTGACCTGGGTCATCGCCATGACCCGTCGCGCCGGGCCGACCCAGCGCATCATCGCCTCGTACCAGATGCCCATGTTCATCACGTTGTGACCGCTGAGCGCCACGTCGTGACGCCAGTGCATCGGCCCGTCGCGGTCGAGGAACTTGCCCTGCGCGCCGTTGACGTCGAGGGCCAGCACGTCGCCGACGTAGCCCTCGGCGATGAGCTTCTTCATCACGCGATCCGTCTCGAGCGTGTGCGGCGCGGGCACGAGCTGTGCGACCAGCTGCGGCGCCTTGCGCGAGGCCTCGAGCATCCGCCGTCCCTCCGCCGCGTTCATGGCCATGCGGGCCTCGCACAGGACGTGCTTGCCCGCGGCCAGCGCGGCGATCGTCATCTCGGCGTGCGTGTAGGGCCAGGTGCCGATGCACACCGCATCGACGTCCTTGGCCTCCACCACCTCGCGCCAGTCGCCGTGGGCGCGCGCGATGCCGAATTCCTTGGCCACGCGCTCGCCCGACTCCTTCGAGCGATTGGCCACGGCCGTCAGCTCTACACCGGGCTGGGCCTTGAGATTGGGAAC
>JBKPPN010000094.1:0-4497 GCA_046733575.1 Candidatus Methylomirabilota bacterium
CTGTTACATCGATGCGCCAGCCGCCGAGCGCACCATCACACCCGCTGTCGCCGGGGGCGTCTACGTCATGATCCTGCCACTCTCCGTCGGACACCACACCATCACATTCGGCAAAGACTTCGGCCAAGGAGTCCGGCATACGTACCACATCACAGTCACGCCTCACTGAAGTACCGCTGCGGCACGATGGCTGGCAAGACGGCCACGTCATCGCGTTGAGCGCAACGCGGTCGTGTGAGAGACCGTCTTTCGTCAGCGACTCGATCGACGGTTCATTCTGAGGCACGGGTGTGAAGGCGGCTCAGCACGGCGGCCCTGGCAGTGAGCAGCGTTCGCCGCGCTGTGCCGTTGCTGGTGAAGCGCGCGACGCCCGCCTGCCGAGGCAGCGGGCGCGCGCACCGTGGTCGCATCACGCCCGCGCATCGCGGCGAGGAACGTGAGACAACACGACGGCGGCCCGCTCGTACTCGGCTCGCCTGCGGTGATCTTTGGCATCGGACGACGTTCTTTCGATGCGCAAGAGTCTCGCGCGGCTCGTCACGACACTTCTCGGATACCGCCAGCCGTATTTCCCGGCGGCCACCCTCCTCGCCGCGCGAGAGGCTCGCGACCGGGCGCTATGCCACCGACGACGTCTCGCGCGACGGGGCGGACGTTGGCGCCGAGTCGACCGTGCTGGTCATGAACCAGTCGGCGTGTGCCGTGGGTGAGCTCCACACCGCGAAGTGGAGCTGGGACAGCGCGGTGGGGTCGGAGAGGAAGAACAGTTTCTGCTGATCGGTCAGCGACTGTGGGCCACCCTCGACGGCAGCCGCGACGGCGCGCTGCCGTCGCGCGTGGGCGTGCGGTGATCGTGGGGCGTGCGGTGACAACGACGCGGAGACGACCGCGTTCACGAGCGGGTCGGCCACCGCGTCGACGAAGCGGGGTGACGCCGGCGCGGAGCGCGCGTGGGCCCGCATCATCTGCAGCTCGACGGGCGGTTCGGCCTCCTCGGGGATGAGGAAGAGCTTCGCGCGAGCGACCCGGCGCCCGAGGGAGACGCGGCTCGAGTACACCGAGAGCGGGATCGAGACGGCGAGCGCCCCGACCACCGGCACCATCCACCACGCATACGAGGGTTCGAGCCAGTACACGCCGACGCCCCACACCACGCCGAGCACGGTGTGGAGTCCGTGGCGTCGCGCGGCCTCGCCCCACGTGGTCTGCGCGTCCTCGCGGGGCGGACTCTTCCAGCTGACGCCCAGGCCCGTGAGCGCCGCGATCACGAACTGCGTGTGGAACAGCATCCGCACGGGCGCGAGCAACGCCGAGAAGAGAATTTCCATGATGAGCCCGAGCGTCACCCGCACACCGCCGCCGAACCGACGCGCCCCGCGCGCGATCACGAGTGCGGCGGCGAGGATCTTCGGGAGGAAGAGCACCATCAGCGTGCCGAGGGCGAAGCCGACGGCCGACTCGACATCCCACTCGGGCCAGATCGGGAAGAGCTGTCGCGGCTCGACGAAGTACTTCGGCCCGACGACCGTCTGCAGGACGATGAAGGCGGTCGACGCGGCGAGGGACAGGAGCCAGAGGGGCGCCGACACGTACGACATGATCCCGGTCATGAACACCGCGCGATGCGCGGGATGCAGGCCCTGCCACATGAACAGACGCGAGTTGATCAGGTTGCCCTGGCACCAGCGTCGATCACGCTTGAGCTCGTCGAGCAGGTTCGGCGGCATCTCCTCGTAGCTGCCCGTCAGGTCGTACGCCATCCAGACCTTCCAGCCCGCGCGTCGCATCAGGGCTGCTTCCACGAAGTCGTGCGACAGGATTTCGCCCGACAGCGGCCCCCGGCCGGGAAGTCGACCGAGCGCGCAGTGCCGCATGAACGGTTCGATCCGGATGATGGCGTTGTGGCCCCAGTAGTACGACTCGCCGAGCTGCCAGTAGTGCAGCCCCGCGGTGAAGAGCGGTCCGTACACGCGCGTGGCGAACTGCTGGATCCGCGCGTAGAGCGTCTCGCGGCCGGCCGCCTGCGGCGCCGTCTGGATGATCCCCGCGGTGGGATTCGCCTCCATCAAGCGAACGAGCGTGGCGAGGCAGTCTCCGCTCATCACGCTGTCCGCGTCGAGGACGACCATGTAGCGGTACTGGCTGCCCCAGCGCCGGCAGAAGTCGGCGACGTTGCCGCTCTTCCGCTTGATGCGGTGTCGCCGCCATCGATAGAAGATCTGGCCGAACCCGTCCACCGCGGTGCACAGGCTCAGCCAGGCGTGCCGCTCGGCCGTGACCGTGTCGGGCTCGTTGCTGTCGCTGAGGATGAAGAAGTCGAAGTGCGGCCGTGCGCCGGCGGCCACGACGGACTCGTACGTCGCCCGCAGGCCGGCGAAGACGCGAGCGATGTTCTCGTTGCGCACGGGCATGATCACCGCCGTGCGCGCGTCGGCCGGAATGGTGGCCACACGTGCCGCCGAGCGCGTGATGGCGTACCGATCGCCGCCGAACACCAGCAGAACGAACCCGCTCAGGGCCGTCCAGAATCCGAGCGAGACCCACGCGAAGAGGATGGTGGAGAGACAGAGGATGGCCAGCTCGAGCGGCTGCTCGCCGTGGTACGGCAGGACGCGGGTCGTCATGTAGTACGCGAAGGCGGCGGCCTGGACCAGGGCGAGGATGATGAAGACGGTTCGCCGCAGCCGCGCGGTGCGCCGCAGCCGGCGAGTCTCCTTCGTCACCGGCGTCGCGGCCTTCGCTGCGCGCGCGCGCTGACCGCCGAGCGTGCCGCGCACGCCCCGGACGGCCGAGACGAGCAGCGTCGCCGGCCATTCGCTCGGCGCCATCGGCGTGCGGCGCACGGGCGGGGTCGCGGGCAGCGTGGACGCCGCAGGCGGGTCCGTGCACGCGGTCTGCGTTTCCACGTCGGGGACGGCGAATTCGAGGCGTCGGCGCAGCGACGCCACGGCCGCGTGGTCGGCGAACGCATGCGTGCCGACGAGCGCCTGATGCAGCCGGGCCATGGCGCGCGCGGCATCCGGCTCCCGCTGCGCGACCTCCAGCAACGCACGCTTCCGCTCGGCGGAGAGCGGCAGCTGGTCCAGGTAGCGCCGGCAGGTCCGGAGGGCCTCGGGGTTCACTCGGGCGGCAGTATGTAGCTCCATGTCTCCGACAGGTTGTCCTGCCCCTGGACGAGGTTCACGCGCAGCTCCACCGGTTTGGCGGCGTCGAGACGGCGGAATCGCACCACCGCGCGCCACCCGTTCGTCACGTCGTTCCGCACCGCCTGGCGCTCCAGGATCTCACCATTGTTGTCGATCGAGGCCGCCACGGTCACGGCGGCCGTAGACGGGATGCGGGCCAGCGCCGGCCCCTCGAAATCGACGTGGAACTCGATGCTGCCGTCCGCGGACTTCGTGTAGCCGCGACCGCGCCGTGTCGAGCTCACCCAGCTGGACGGCGGTCGCGTCTCGCGATCTTTCTCCCACAGCACGCGATAGCCGTAGCTGAACGGCTCCCTCGGCTTCGGCTGCTTGTCGGGCACCCAGTACGCGACGATATTGTCGTTCGTCTCGTCGGCCACGGGAATCTGGACGAGCTCCACGCGACCCGCGCCCCACGCGCCCTTCGTCTCGATCCACGCCGACGGCCGCAGCTCGTAGCGCGCCTCCAGGTCTTCGTAGGCCTCGAAGCTGCGCTCGCGCTGCATCAGTCCGAATCCGACGGGATCGTTGAGCGCGAACGACGTCACGAGGAGACGCTTGGGATTGAGGAGCGGTCGCCAGATCCACTCCTGGGTGCTCGAGAGGATGGACAGGCCGTCGGAGTCGTGCACCTGCGGACGGTAGTCCTCGCGTGCCGAGCGCTGGTTGGAGCCGAAGTAGAACATGCTCGTGAGGGGCGCCAGGGCGAGCTTCGCCACGTTCTTGCGGAGAAAGAGCTTGCCGTCGACATCCATGGCGGTCGTCACGCCGGGCCGCAGCACGAACCGGTAGGCGCCCGTCGCGCGCGGCGAATCGAGCAGCGCGTAGATCGTCAGCTGCTTGGCGTTGGCGGCCGGGCGCTCGACCCAGTACTCGACGAAGCGCGGGAACTCCTCGCCGCTGCTCTCCGCGGTGTCGACGGCGAGGCCGCGCGCGGACAGCCCGTAGCGCTGCCCGCGACCGAGCGCGCGGAAGTAGCTGGCGCCGAGGAAGACGAGCACCTCGTCGCGATACGTCGGCGTGTTGAGGGAGAAGTGGACGCGGAAACCGGCGAACCCCAGATCGCGCAGCTCGTCGCGATCGACGCGGTTCTTGCCGTAGTCGAAGGCGTCGGCATCGAAGGGGATCACGCGGTCGCCCGCGTGCGAGAGCTCGTGGATGACGACCGGTTCGTCATAGACGTGACCGAGGGGGAAGAACATGATCTCGAAGGGCACCTTCGTGTTGCGCCACAGCGCCCGCTCGGGCTTGAAGCGAATGTCGCGGTACTGATCGTAGGTCAGCGACTTCAGCGTCTTGGGCAGGCTGACGG
>JBKPPN010000095.1:0-5358 GCA_046733575.1 Candidatus Methylomirabilota bacterium
ACCAAACCCCGGCAATCGACCACGACGCCTCGACTGCGGGAAAACCAAACGGCGGGCTATCAGCGGGCGACGAGTCGACTGCGGAAAAAGCAAATGGGGGGCTATCGGGGGGGCGCTCCCGGCCCCCCCGATCCTCAAAGTCGACTGCGGGAAAACCAAATGGGAGGCTATCGGGGGCGGACCGGTCGACTGCGGGAAAACGAAATGGGGGGCTATCGGGGGGGCGCTCCCGGCCCCCCCGATCCTAAGGAGCCAGACATGCTGATCAATCGGCGGGCCTTCATGGCGACAGTGGCGGCGGCGATGGCGACGGGACCGGTGATCCGCATGGCCGGCGCCCAGGCGCCCACGAAAGTGAAGTTCACGCTGCCGTGGATCCCGCACGGCGGCTACACGCACATCTTCGCGGCCAAGAAGCTCGGCTACTGGGAGAAGCGCGGCCTCGACGTGACGGTCGACCGCGGGTTCGGCTCAGGCGAGGTGTGCAAGACGCTCGGCCTCGGTCAGTACGAGTTCGGCGAGATCGACCTCGCGGTCATGATCAACTGCATGACGAAGAGCCTCGACCTGCAGGCGCTCGGTGTGCTGTCGCCGCGCAATCCGCTGGGGATCTTCAGTCACCCCGGCGCGAACGTCCGCAAGCCGAAGGACCTCGAGGGCAAGAAGCTCGCCTTCACGACGGGCAGCGCCGATTTCCAGCTCTGGCCCGCGTTCGTCAAGGCCACCGGCATCGACGATTCGAAAGTGCAGAAGGTCTTCGCGGGTCCCGAGGCGGTGATCAAGCTGCTCGTGGAGAAGCAGGTCGACGGCGTGGGCAACCTGTACGCCAGCATCGCGCCGAGCCTGTGGGCGCAGGGCCAGGAGATCGTGCCCATGCTCTACGAGGACCACGGCATCAAGATGTACTCGATCGTCTTCGCCACGCGGAGCAAGGTGGTGAAGGAGCAGCCCGAGCTCTGCGCGAAGTTCATGGACGGGGCGATGGAAGGGCTGGCCTACGTCTACAAGGAGCCGGAAAAGGCCATCGACATCCATCTCGAGATGGTGCGCGAGTTCAAGGGGACGCCGACGAATCGCGATGTCGTCAAGTACGGGCAGGGCATCATGACGGCCATGGGGCTCGTTCCCGAGGTCGAGAAGAACGGGCTGGGGTTCATGGATCCGGAGATGATCAAGCGGACGCGCGAGACGGTCGTCACGTACATGGGCGCCACCGGGGCGCCGCCGGCCGACCAGATCGCGACGGATCAGTTCGTCGGCAAGGTCAAGCTGTCGCCGGCGGAGTGGGCCGCGGTGCGCGAGAGCGTCAAGCGGTATATCCCCAAGTCGTCGGCGTGAGCTTTGCGCCCGCTGCGGTTTGGCGGCCCGCGGGGCGTTGCCGGCGCGGCGGGCAGAGTGTGTCCTCTGGGCACGACCCGCTGTGGCGTCCGTGGTGAGGTGTGGGGGCAGAGGACACTGGGTGTGACGGGTCGGTTCGGGAGCGAGCGCCGTGGTCATCATGCAAGGGGCGGTGAGGGCGATGCCGGATAGTTTGCGCGAGTGGATCGGGAAGCTCGAGGCGGCGGGGGAGCTGCAGCGCGCCAAGCGAGAGGTCGATGTCCGGGTGGCGCCGGCGTTGATTGCCAAGGCGGGGCGGGCGGCGCTGTTCGAGAAGGTGGCGGAGTTCGAGCTCGGGCTCGTGGGCGGGCTGGCCTCGACGCGCCGACGCGTCGCCATCGGCATGGACTGCTCCGAGGCGGATATCGGGAAGAAGTTCCAGCACGGGATCGATCATCCGATCGAGCCGGTGATGGTGACGAGATCGGCGGCGTTCGACGTGACGCTGACCGGGGATCAGGTCGATCTCACGCGCTTGCCGATCCCCGTCCTGCACGAGAAGGATGGGGGGCCGTACATCTCGAGCGGGGTGGTGGTGGCGCGGGATGCGGAGCTGGGGCGGAACGCGGGGGTGTACCGG
This sequence comes from Candidatus Methylomirabilota bacterium, assembly GCA_046733575.1. GTDB lineage: Bacteria > Methylomirabilota > Methylomirabilia > Rokubacteriales > CSP1-6 > JBKPPN01. Next base: position 1,958 of record JBKPPN010000095.1, read on the forward strand.
CTCATGTATCGGGGGCCGCGCACGACGAGCATCGATCTCGTGTCGCACTCGGACTTGCGGTCGTTCTACCAGAAGAGTCTCGCGCAGGGGAAGCCGCAGCCGATCGCCATCGCGATCGGGACGCACCTGAACGAGCTGATGGCGGCGGGCTACGGCGCGCCCGTCGGCACGGATGAGTTCGGCGTCGCGGGTGGGCTGCACGGCGCGCCCGTCGAGCTCGTCAAGTGCAAGACCGTCGACCTCGAGGTGCCGGCCAACGCCGAGATCATCCTCGAGGGCGAGATCCTGCCCATGGGCTGGACCGAGGACGAGGGACGCTTCGGCGACTTCACGAACTTGCAGTGCAGCCTGAAGTGGAATCCGCTCGTGCGCTACACCGCCCTGTCGTACCGGCGCGACGCGATCTTCTACTCGCTGACGATGCCCTGGGAGAACGACTGGCTCGGCGCGCCGGGCGTGGAGGCGATGGCGTGGGCCGCCCTCAAGACGGCGGGCGTGCAGGCGACCGCGGTCCGCGTGACTCCGGGAGGCTGCTGCCACTTCGAGATCATCGCGGCCATCAAGAAGCGGGCGGGCGAGGGCAAGAACGCGGTGGCCGCGCTGCTGTCGCTCGGGATCGTGAAGTGGGCCATCGTCGTCGACGACGATGTCGACATCACCAGCCAGGAGGAGCTCGACTGGGCGGTGACGTTCTGCGTGCAGGCGGACAAGGACATCGTGATCATCCCCGGGATGCGCGGCAAGCACCTCGATCCGAGCGTGCGCGCGTGGGAGCTGCCCAAGGGCGAGGTCCCCGTCACGGCGAAGTGGGGGATCGACGCCACGCGCCCCGAGGGCATCCACAGCAGTCACTACGAGCGGCCCGTGGTGAGCCTGCTCGACGAGGTGAAGCTCGATGAGTACTTCTGATCCGAACGCCGACGTGCCCCGCATGGCGGAGTCGATCACGGCCATGCTGCGGGCGCGGCCCGTGTTCTTCATGGACCTGGTGCGCGCGCATCGCGAGGCGCCCTACCGCACGCTGCTCCTCGCGTGGGGCGAGGTGCGCGACCGCCACACGCTGAGCCGCGACGACGACGGCCACTACTTCCTGCCCCGGGACGCGCGATGAACGATCTCGCCATCGAGAACGCCCGCATCGTGGATGGCCTCGGCACGCCGGCGCGTGACGGCGCCGTGGCCGTGAAGGACGGACGCATCACCGCCGTCGGCGCGGATGTCGGAGCAGCGCGGGAGCGCGTGGACGCGGGTGGCCTCGTGCTCGCGCCGGGTGTCGTGGACATCCACACGCACTACGACGCGCAGCTCACGTGGGATCCCTTCGCCACGCCGTCGACGTCGCTCGGCGTGACGACGGTCGTCATCGGCAACTGCGGCTTCACCATCGCGCCCTGCCGTCCCCGCGATCGGGATCAGGTCATGCGGAACCTCACCCACGTCGAGGGCATGTCGCTCGACGCCATGCGCGCGGGCATTCGCTGGGACTTCGAGACGTATCCGGAGTACCTCGACGCGATGGAGCGTCGTGGCGTGGTCCCCAACGTCGCGTCGTTCGTCGGCCACTCGTCGGTCCGCACGTACGTGCTGGGCGGCGACGCGAGCACGCGGGCGGCCACGGACGCCGAGATCGCGGCGATGCGCTCGATCGTCGTCGAGGCTTTGCGCGCCGGCGCGATCGGTTTCGCGACCTCCACCCTCGAGCAGCACAACGGCGAGAACGGCATTCCCATGCCATCCCGCCTCGCCGACGAGCGCGAGATGCTCGCCCTCACCGGCGCGCTGGGCGAGGTGGGACGCGGCGTGTTCATGCTGACCAAGGGCATGACGTCGACGGTGCCGTGGCTGGAGGACCTCGCGGCCCGCAACGGCCGGCCGGTGATGATCGCGGCGATGTTCGTCGATCCCGGCGACCCGCGTCGCGTGTTCAACGAGCTGCGCGAGATCGAGCACGCGCGGTCACGGGGGCGGGAGCTCTGGGCCCAGGTGGGCTGCTTCCCGCTCGGCATGGAGTTCACGCTGCGCCATCCCTATCCGCTCGAGGCGCTCATGTCGTGGCGGCCCGCCATCGAGGCCGAAGGCGAGGATCGCTACCGTCGGGTGCTGGCTGATCCCGAGTTCCGACGCGGCATCAAGCACGAGGTCACGCAGCCGGGTGTGCCCAACCGCTTCAGCGACAAGCAGTGGGATCACCTCACGGTGATGGAGGTCAAGAAGGCGGAGCATCGGGTCCTCGAGGGCAAGACGATCGGGACGCTGGCGCGCGAGACGGGCCGCGATCCCTTCGACGTGTTCCTCGACCTGGGGCTCGCCGACGATCTCGACACGATGTTCGACTGCCGCCTCTTCAACACCGACGAGGCGCGCGTCGCCGAGCTGCTCCGTCATCCCCATGCCGCCGTCGCGCTGTCCGACGCCGGCGCGCACCTGTCGTTTCTGTGCGACGCGGGCTTCGCCCTCCACCTCTTCGGCCACTGGGTCCGCGAGCGCGGCGATCTCACGCTGGAGGACGCGGTGCGCGCGGTGACGAGTCGCGTCGCGGATGCGTACCGCATCACCGATCGCGGACGCATCGTGCCGGGCGCGTGGGCGGATCTCATCCTGTTCGACCCGAAGACGGTCGGCCGCGGCCCCAAGCGCCGCGTCCACGACCTGCCCACGGGCGCCAGCCGTCTCGACACGCCGGCCGTCGGCCTCGTCGGCACGTGGGTGAACGGCGTCCGGACGTTCGGCCCGTCGGGCGTCATGCGAGACTGCGGTCGGCCGGGGCGCCTGCTGCGCGAGTTCGCGAGCTGATGAGGGCTCGAACCACTCGCCGATGACGGAGGAACATCATGGCCCAACGAGCACGATGGATAGTCCCCATGGCGCTGGCGGGCGCGGTGCTGGTGAGCACGTCAGCGCAGGCGGTGATCAAGATTGAGCAGGCGACGGTGCAAAATGGGGTGGCCTTTGTCAAAGGGAATGGCGCCGCCCCCGACGCCCCGATAACGTGAGAAGGGCTTGCCGTCGCCACCGCGAACAAACGTAACGGTGGGTTTTCGTTCTTCGGTGTCCTGCCCGGCGACTGTCGTGGGCAGCTGAGCGACGGCGTCAGTACCGTGTCGGTCGCGGTGCTCGCCTGTACGCCGGCCATGGGCGTCCCGGCGCCGGTCCCAAGGACGGGTCAGACCACGAGCTATGCGCAAGGGGATGACGGGGCCGTGCAGGTCGGGGTGCCGTTGCCGAGTCCGCGTGTCACGGACAATGGTGACGGAACCATCACGGACAATCTGACCGGCCTCATCTGGCTGAAAAATGCGAACTGCCCCCCCGTACAGTCGCTGTACCCCACCGCTCTCAATTACGTGGTGGAGCTCAACACCGCTGGCACGATGAACGGCAACAATTGTGGGGATACGAGC
>JBKPPN010000096.1:0-4511 GCA_046733575.1 Candidatus Methylomirabilota bacterium
CGAGCAGCGTGCCGAGATGCTTCACGCCGATCCCCGGGCACTGGTGAGATCGAGGAAGAGCGCCTCCAGATCCAGCGCGGGGGCCGGGCTCAGGTCGAGCAGGCCGAAGCCGCCCGCGACGACGGCGGCGGCGAGCGCCTCCGCGCCGTCGCCGGCGCTGAGGTCGACGAGGTAGCTCGCGATCCCGGCGGCGCCGTCGGCGTCGACGGTCACGCCGCTCACGCCGGAGACGCGCCCGAGGCACTCGCGAACGGCCGGCTCGTCACCGCGCACGCGCAGACGCACGCGCGCGGGCAGCGCCCCCGACCGCAGCGCATGCACGCCGAGCAGCCGACCCGCGAGCAGGATCGCGACGCGATCGGCCACGCGCTCGATCTCGCCGAGGATGTGCGAGGTGACGATGACGGTGCGCTCACCGGCCAGGGCGCGGACGATGCCGCGCATCTCGATGATCTGCCGCGGGTCGAGGCCGTTGGTCGGCTCGTCGAGGATCAGGAGGTCGGGACTGGCGAGCAGCGCCTGGGCGATCGCCACGCGCTGCCGGTAGCCGCGGGACAGCTTGCCGACGAGCACGCGTCGTACGTCGCCCAGCGCCAGGCGCTCCACGGCGGCCTCGACCGCCGCGGTCACCGCGGCGCCGCCGAGCCCCTTGAGGCGCGCCATGAAGCACAGGAACTCGCGCACGGTCATGGACGCGTAGAGCGGCACCTCCTCCGGCACGTAGCCGACGCGTGCGCGTGCGCGCAGGGAATCGTCGACGACGTCGAGCCCGGCGATGCGCGCCGTGCCCGACGACGGGCGCAGGTAGCCGGTGAGGATGCGCAGGATCGTCGTCTTGCCCGAGCCATTGGGGCCGAGGAGGCCCATCACCTCGCCGGCCTCGACCTCGAGCGAGACGTGATCGACGGCGAGACGCGGGCCGTACCACTTGGTGAGCTGATCGACGACGATGACGGGCGGCATGACGGGAGCGGGCGCCCCGCCGGACGTGGCGTCCGGCGGGGCCGATCCCCTGCGGGCGGCTACTCGAAGACTTGCGGGGCGTGCGTCGAGCGCGCCTTGCCGGCCGGGCCGTCGGGATCGTGGGCCGTCATGAAGCTCGCGTTCTCCCGACCCTGCAGCGCGCGGATGTACGCGTAGGCGTTCAGGATGCCCGGCGGGTCATAGGCGAGCGAGATATCGGGCAGCAGGTTCTTCGTGACGTTCTCGGAGAAGTAGACGTTGTCGCTCGTCAGCACCACCGTGCCGGTCTTGGGGAGGCGGACGATCGCCATCTGGCTGCCCGGCGTGTGCCCCGGCCAGGCCTTGAGGATGACGCTGCCGTCGGCGAAGACGTCCCAGTCGCCCGTCAGCTGCTCCATCTTGTGCTTGTTGGGCAGGGCCTCGCCCATGTCGTTGCGCAGGCACGAGACGTCACCCGGGATGTACGGACCGGCGGTGCCGGGCTCCGGCCACGCGGCGTTCTTCATCTCGGCCTTCTGGACGAGGAACGTCGAGTTCGGGAACTTGCAGACGTTGCCGCCGTGGTCCAGGTGCATGTGACCGACGGCCACGTACTTGATGCTGTCGGGGGTGAGGCCGATCTTCTTCAGCTGCGTGTCGATGGCGACGTCCGGCCCGCGCTCCGGCGTCAGCCCCTTGATGAAGGGCCCCCAGTAGGTCGGGTCATTGATGATCTTGTCGTTGTTGCCGGTGTCGAACAGGAAGTTGCCCTTCGGGTGCATGACGACGAAGAAGCCGACGGGCACCGTGATGGGATTGCTCGACGCGCCGGACTGCAGCGCGCTCTTGGCGATCGTCAATCCGCCGGAGCTGAAGGCGTACATCTTCATCCCGGCGGGCGACTGTGCCAGAGACAGTGAGGTGGTCGCGACCAGCAGGAAGACAAGGATTCCCGAGACCAGGCCCAGCTTGGATCGGCTCATGATGCCTCTCTCCTCAAGAAGGACAACTGCAGTTCGCTGCACGAGCAACGCGGGCCGATACTAGGCGCGCACTTCGGGGAGTGTCAAGAACGTGGCACGTCGATGTGGTCGGACCATTCACGCAACGGGCCGCGGGCCGTCAGAGCGCCGTGAAGGCCGTGGAGTAGAATCCGGGCGGACCTCACGTCGGCAGCGCATCAGGAGGCTCGCATGAGCATCAAGGGCAAGGCATACATCGCGGGGGTGTACGAGCATCCCACCCGGAAGGCGGACGACAAGTCGCTCGCCCAGCTCCACGCCGAGGTGGCGAAGGGGGCGCTGGAGGACGCCGGGCTGACGCGCGCGGACGTCGACGGCTACTTCTGTGCGGGCGACGCGCCCGGGCTCGGCGCGCTCTCGATGATCGACTACATGGGCCTGAAGGTGCGTCACCTCGACACGACGGAGACGGGCGGCTCGTCCTACGTCATCCACGTCTCGCACGCGGCGCAGGCCATCGCCATGGGCAAGTGCGACGTGGCGCTCGTCACGCTGGCGGGGCGACCGCGCGCCGAGGGCATGGCCACCGGGACCGCGCCGCGCAGCTACGGCAACGCGCCCGACGTGCCGTTCGAGTTTCCCTACGCGCCGACCGTGGTCAACCAGTACGCGATGTGCGCCATGCGCCACATGCACGAGTTCGGCACCACGAGCGAGCAGCTCGCGTGGATCAAGGTGGCGGCGTCGCAGCACGCGCAGTACAACGAGCACGCGCTCCTGCGCGAGGTGGTCACCGTCGAGGACGTCGTCAACTCGCCCATGATCTCCGACCCGCTCCACCGGCTGGACTGCTGCGTGATCACCGACGGCGGCGGCGCGGTGGTCGTCGTGAAGCCGGAGATCGCCAGGCGGCTCAAGCGACCGCTCGTGAAGGTGCTCGGCGCGGGGGAGGCGCCCAAGCACCAGATGGGCGGCAAGATCGACCTCACGTACTGCGGCGCGGTGTGGTCCGGACCGCCCGCGTTCGCGGAGGCCGGCGTGAAGCCCGCCGACATCAAGTACGCGTCGATCTACGACAGCTTCACGATCACGGTCCTGATGACCCTGGAAGACCTCGGGTTCTGTCCGAAAGGCCAGGGCGGCAAGTTCGTGTCGGACGGCAACCTGATCTCCGGCGTGGGCAAGCTGCCGTTCAACACCGACGGCGGCGGACTCTGCAACAACCACCCCGCCAACCGTGGCGGCATGACGAAGGTCATCGAGGCGGTGCGGCAGCTCCGGGGCGAGGCGCATCCGAAGGTCCAGGTCAAGAACTGCGACGTCGCGCTCGCGCATGGCACGGGCGGCTCGCTCGGCACGCGGCACGCCAGCGCGACGCTCATCATGGGCCGGGAGTGACGACGATGGCGACGAAAGAGCGCACGATCCCTGCCCCCCAGCCCACCGTCGAGAACCAGGCGTACTTCGACGCGGCGTCGCGCGGCACGCTGCTCGTCAAGAGATGCACGGCGTGCGGCCAGTCGCACCATTATCCACGCGCGCTGTGTCCGTTCTGCGGGAGCGACCGCACGGAATGGACGCAGGCGTCGGGGCGCGGGACGATCTACTCCTACAGCGTCATGCGACGGGCGTCGCCGCCGTACGCCATCGCGTATGTCACGCTCGCCGAAGGGCCGACGATGATGACCAACATCGTCGACTGCGACCTCGACCAGCTTCGCGTCGGGCAGGCGGTGAGCGTCGTGTTCAAGCCTTCCGATGGCGGGCCGGCGGTTGCCATGTTCACGCCGGCGTGACGCCGCGTGAAGATCCTCACCACGTTGCCGCAGGACGATCTTGCCGCGGTGCCGGCGGCGGTTCGTGATGCTGAAGGCGTGGGCTACGACGGGGTCGTCACGATGGAGAATCGGAACGATCCGTTTCTCGCGCTGGGGGTGGCGGCGGTCTGCTCGTCGGTGCTGTCGTTGCAGACGGGGATTGCGATCGCGTTCTCGCGGAGTCCGATGGCGGTCGCGAATGCGGCGTGGGATCTCCAGCTCGCGTCGCGGGGGCGGTTCGTGCTGGGGCTGGGGTCGCAGGTGAGGGCGCACAACGAGAAGCGGTTCAGCGTGGCGTGGAGTGCGCCGGCGCCGCGGATGCGGGAGTACGTGGAGTCGCTGCGCGCGATCTGGCGGTGCTGGGAGCAGGGGGAGAAGCTCGAGTACCGCGGGCAGCACTACCGGTTCACGCTCATGACGCCGAACTTCACGCCGACGTCGACGCACCAGCCGATGGTGCCGGTGATGATCGCCGCCGTCGGGCCTGCCATGCTGCGCCTCGCGGGCGAGGTGTGCGACGGTGTGCGGCTGCACCCGTTCTGCACGCGTCGCTACCTGGACGAGGTCGTCATGCCGGAGCTGCGCGCGGGCATGCTCCGTGGTGGACAGCGTCGCGAGGCGTTCGAGATCAGCGGGGGCGGCTTCATCGCGACCGGACGCGACGAGGCGGCCGTGGCGGAGATGGTGGAGTGGGTGCGCTATCGCGTGGCGTTCTACGGCTCCACACCCGCGTACTGGCCGGTGCTCGAGGTGCACGGGCTGGGCGACCTCGGGCGCAGGCTCAACGTCA
>JBKPPN010000097.1:0-12479 GCA_046733575.1 Candidatus Methylomirabilota bacterium
CAGCAGCCTGCCGACGTGCTCGCGCGCCAGCGCGCGGCGGCCACCCTCCCACCGCGCGCGCTGCGAACGCGCGGCCGCGGAGGTCGCGGGCATGTCGCCGACGACCCGCGCCTCCGCGGCGTACGCGACGCGGACCCCCGCCAGGCCGAGACGGATGCCGTACTCGAGGTCTTCGACGATCGAGAAGTCGCGCGGCGGGTGACGCAGCAGCAGGTCTGATCGGAAGCACATGCCGTTGCCGCGCAGGCCGCACGACACGCCGAGCCGCTCCCGCGCCGCCGAGCGCACGCCGTGGAAGAGCGCGAACGCGAGCGTCGTGAGGCGCGTGCGCCACGAAGCGGTCGCGTTGCGCACGCCGTAATCCGCCTGCACGACGTCGTGTCCTGCGGCGAGCGCCGCGTCGAAGGCCCTGAGCAGGTTGTGCGAGACCGCCGTGTCGGCGTCGACGATCGCGACTGCGTCGGCGTAGCCGTTGCCGAGGCTCTCCGCGACGCCGTAGGCGAGCGCGTAGCCCTTGCCGTGGCGCGCGGCGTCCTGACGCTCGAGCACGAGCGCGCCAGCCCGACGTGCGCGCGCCGCCGTTCCGTCGGTGCAGTTGTCGGCGATCACGAGCACCCGGAAGAGCGAACGCGGATAGTCCACGGCGTGCAGACTGGCCAGCGTGGCCTCGATGCCCGACTCCTCGTCGTGCGCCGGGATGATGACGTCGAACCTCGTCGTCGGCGCGCCCCGCAGGGACCGCGCCGAGGCCGGCCGACGGGCGAGGAGCGCGAGTACGCCGAGGTAGCCCGACGCAAGGAGCGGCGGCAGCGCCGCCACGGCGAGTGCGCCCACGAGTAGTTGCGTCGCGCTCATCGACGACCACCCGCACGGTCGCGGGTGCACCGACGCGGGCTGCCTGCCGCGTGCCCGGTCGAAACCAGAGGTCCGCTCATGAGACTGGCGTCTCGCCGAGGACCGTCAGCCCTAACGAGCGCTTGACCTGCCACCGCTCTTGCACGCGCCGCGTCGCGATGTCGAGCCCGACCGCCACGAACAACGACAGAATGACGGCGAGCACGACGCCACCCCCGAGCACGCGGGCCGGCCGCGGCGACACCGCCTGGTTGGGGACCTGCGCCGGCGTAATTACTCCGTACTTGTACTTGAACGCCGCGCGCGCCGTCTCGAGCTCGATGTTTGCCGCGTCGATTCGCGACAACAGGTCCTCGTACGAGCTGACCGCCATCTTGAGGCGCGAGCGCGCGTATTGGAGTCGCTCGTTGAGCACGGAGTCACGCTGCAGGCGCTCCAGACCGCGCAGGGCCGCCGCCGCCACGATGGGGTCCGTGCCCGCAGCACCGGCCGGCGCCGACGGGCTCGCGCCGAGTCGTGTGAGGGTGGCTCGCAGCCGCTCCTCCTCCTGACGAAGCTGCACGAGCTGCGGCGAGTCCGTCGAGAGGTTGCCGATCTCTTGCTCGGTATTCTTGATTGCCGGGTGCGCCGGGCCGAAGGTGTTGCGCTGGTCGGCGAGCGTGGCCTGCATCTCCGCCAGTCGCCGGCTGCGGAACTGCTCGAGGTCCATGACCGTGCGCCGTACGGCCTCCAGGCGGCCCTGCGCGAGTATCACCGCCGGGCTCGGCGCGGCGCGGCGCAGCGTGGACATGAAGGGCGACGCGTCCACGCCGGGCAGCGACGCGCGCACTTTCGACATCGAGTCGAGCGCCGCGCGGATCTCGCCGTTGACGCTCGCGGCGTGCTGCTGGAGGATGTTGATGCTCTCCGAGATCAGCGCCAGCTCCTCAGTGTGCCGGTCCTCGAAGAAGTTCTGCTGGGCGCTCTCGACGATGCGGTACGCCATGTTGGGGTCGGGCCACACGACGCCGATCGAGACTGTCCCGTCGGTCACGCTCACCCACAGGCGATTGTTCAGCATGGCGACGAGGGCCTCGACGGTCTCGTCGCGCGTTGGCGGGCGTCCGATCAGGCGCTTGACCCGGTCCTTGAGACGCCCGAGGAGTGGCCGGTCCGCTTCCCACTGCTCCACGAGCCCAGTCGAGTTGACGATCGCGACGAGGTTCGCATGGTTGAGGATGGCCTCCGAGGCCAGCCGGGTGGGCGTGTCCTCCTCCTTGGGGAGGTTGCGCCGTGGATTGCTGAGCACCGGCAGGACGAGGTTTCGCTCGGCGAGGAGCTTGACCTGCGTCGTGTAGTTCTTCGGCAGGAAGATCAACGCGAGGAAGGCCGTGGCGACGGTGCCGATGAACGTGTAGAGCGCCGCCCGCCGGTGGCGCTGCACGGCGCCGAGCGCGAACCCGGCAAGGTCACGAGCGTACTCGAAATCGATGAGCGCCTCGCCGTGGCCGTCCGGAACCGCTGGTACCGCTGCCGGCGAATGCTGCAAGCGGGCGCCCTCCCCGTCGCTGAGCGCGCGGCGCGCGCTGACGTGGCTGTGCGGATGCTGCGGGGGCGTCATGTGCATCGTCATGCGGAGTACCACAGTGTGGGGGCGTCAGGAGCAAGGTCGTCGACGACTGGAAGCAGCGTCCCCCCAGCTGCCCGGAAGGTCCCGAGGCGCCAAGGCCACGCGAGATTTGGCGATCGCATCACTCCACCACCACCACGTCTCGCGGACGCAGCCGGAGTGCGGCGGCGTTCCCTCGCGCAGTCGAAAGGTCCTGGTATCGCAGTCGGACGCGCGCCGTCGACGAGCCCTGCGGGCGCAGGACGAATATCCGATCGCGGTGCGCGAACTCGCTCAGACCGCCGGCGCTCGCGAGGGCCTCGGCCACGCCGGCACCGGTCTCGAGGGGGTACAATCCCGGGCGAAGCACCTCGCCGATCACCGAGATGCGGAGCGGCGCGCGCTCCTCGAGTGCCACTGTGGCCCGGGGGGCCACCGCGAGACCCTTGCTTCCGAGCTCCGCCTCGATGGCGCGCGCCAGCTCGGTCGGCGAGTGGCCGCCCGCCGCAACGTCCCCCAAGAGGGGCACCGACAGCTGTCCGTCGTCGCGCACGCGCGCGCGACCCGACATCTCCGGGTGGCTGTAGACCTGCACCGACACGAGGTCGCCGGCCGCGAGACGGAAGTTCTCGTTCGTCGGCGCGAGTTCCGCCGGTGGGAGTTGGTCCACCCACACGAAGGGCGCGCCACGGTGCACGCAGGCGACCGACAGCAGTGCGGCGGCGGCGGCAGCAGCCATGCACCGCAGGGTGCGGCGGCGGTCAGATCGCGGCTGCATGCGCCCTCCGCTTGTGTCGCAGGACACTCGTGGCGATCCCGAGGAGCGCCCGATGGTCCCCGGCCTTCCACACGGTGACGATTGCAGCGTACAGCAGCGCGTCCGCCACGAGCCTCGCCAGCTCCCAGCGCGCCAGCGCGACCCGGTCAACGACGACCACCGCGATCGCGGCGGCGGCCATCTTCCCCACCGCGATCAGGTTTCGACGGCCGAAGGCTCGGCCGCCGAGGGCCAGGCTCAGCGCCACCGCGTTGAACGCCTCGGTGAAGTTGAGCGCGATAGCGGCGCCCACGCCGGCGCCGCCCGGTCCCAGCGCGTGCAGCGCGCGCGGGATGAGCAGCCAGTTCGACGCCGGCGAGAGCGCCAATCCAGAGAGGAGAACCGCGGTCACCGTCCACCCGCGACCCTGCCCGATGAGCGCCGCCGCGCTCACGATCCCGACGTAGGTGAGCACGAACGTCGGGGCGAGCGCGCGAAGGCTCAGCGCGGCCGGCGCGTAGGCCGGCCCGAACAGTGTCCGCACGATGACGTCGGCGCCGAGGCCGAGCATCAGCGTGATCGGCACGGCGACGGTCAGTACGAGCAACATCGAGCGGCGCGTGAGCGTCGTCAGCTCCTCGGCGGAGCGGGAGTCGGCGCGGGCGGCGAGCGGGAGGAGCACCCAGCTGAGCAGAGGCGAGAGCATGAGAGCGATGCCGGCGATGCTCGACGCCGCTCCGTACCAGCCCAGCTCGATATCGTTGGCCAGGAAGGACATGAGCGTCATGTTCAGCTTGCCGGCCAGCGCCTGGGAGAGCCCTCCGGCGAAGAAGGGCATGCTGCCGACGAGCACGAGGAATGTCGCTCGTACGTCGATCCGCGTCCGTAGCGCGAAGTGACGCCGCGCCACCACCTCGAGCGCGGCCATCTTGAGCGCCTCGGACGCGAGCATTGCCAGGGCGATGCTCAGGACTCCGCCCCCACTCAGGAGGCCCACGACGATACCGCCGCCCCAAACGAGCTTCGACACGACGCTCAGCACCGACAGCTCGTTGACCTTCCCGACCGCGTGCAGCATCGCCGCGTAGGTCGCATTCTGCGTCACGAAGAACTGCGTGATCGCGAGTACCAACACGACGCGAAGCACGGCGGGCGGCCTGCCAGCGAGCGACAAGCTGATCACGGACCCGGCCACGAGGACGGCACCCAGGAGGAGGCGCAGCGCCAGCACGCCGCCGTAGAATTCGCCGGCGTGCTCACGCCGGACCGCCACCTCCCTGCGGACGTAGGTCTCGATGCCGAGGCTCGCCAGGACGAAGAGGCCGGAGGTGAATGCGTCCGCGAACTGGAACGTGCCGAAGAGCGAGGGGCCGAGGTGGCGCGGAAGCAGAACGCGCACGACGAGCGCGACTCCCCACGTGCAGACCAAGGAGAGCCCGAGCTTCGTCGCGTTGCGAAGCGCCGCGACCACGTCGGCGTCCAGGCCCGGGCGCGCGGGCGCCGCGGGCGCGCTCAGCGCGCCGGCCGGCGCCCCGAAGGCGGGTGCGGTAGTGCCGGACTGTAGGGGGGGCAGGGCGGCGCTCACTGGCCCTCCGGCGTCGGCGTCACGGGAATGCTGCGGAGCTGCGACCAGCCGTAGCCGACGCCGAGCGTCACCCCGCGGTTCGTGGCGACGCCCAGATCGTCGCGACGGCGCACGAAGCCGCCTACGCCGACCGCGATCCCGGTACGGAGCGCGTAGCGGAGATTGACGGTCCCCTCGTCGCTCTGAGCCCGCCGTGATCGCAAGCCCGTCACCTCACTCCAGACGTGGCGCGCCCCGGCGTCGATCCGCACACGGTCGGTCAACGCGCGCCGCCATGCGACGCCAATACCGTCGGTCACCCTCGCGGCCGCGCTCTGCTCCCCGAACTCCTGGCCGACGCTCCGCTGGTAGTCGGCGTCGAAGCCGTCGGCCAACCTCTGATAGTGAAGCGACGCGTCGCCCACCCACGTGGACGAACCCCTCGCCGAGCCGAGCCGAACCTGATACGCGCCGCCGGCGCTCGCCCGCGCGGCGAGTCTGGTGCTCAAGCGATGCGTCCAGACCGCCGCGAGCTGGTGCGCGTCCAGCCGCTGGCGCGCCGCCTCGCTGTGCCGGTACTCGTAGTCGAGCGACAGCACGGTCGTCCGGCTCTGCCGGCGACTCAGCCCGGCGTTGGCGGCGGTTATCCAGCCACTCGGCAGGCTCGGCGTGTCGAACGTCACGTCCTGGTAGCGGGCGCCGACGTGCGCCCCGACGAGGCGCGTGACCCGATAGGCGAGCCCACCCGAGGCAGAGTTCGTGCGCGCGGCAGCCGGCCCGCGAAGGAGCAATCCCTCTCCCACGGACGTGATGGCGCGCGTCGTCAGGTCGGACTGGGCCCGCACGTCGAGCGTGCCGCCCAACCGGCGCGTGAGGGCGCGCGCGGCGAGCAACGACACGTTGTACGATCGCCGATCGAGATCGGTAAGCTGCCCGAACTGCACCAGTGCGCCACCGGCCGTGAGCTCGACGCGGTCTCGCGGCGTCCGCCAAAGACGCGCTGCTTCGAGCCGCACGCGCGTCGTGAGGTCCGCGGTCGGATCCACGGTCGCCAGGCGCACATTGCTCTCCCACAGCTCGCCGACGCCGGCCATCACCCGCCAGCCGCTGAGGGTGTTTGCGTCGAACGACGCGAGCCCCTGCGCTCTCGCGCGCTGCGGGAGCAGGGTTGCAAGCACCAGCCACGTTAGGCCCGCGGCGGTGGCAGTACGGAACCACGTCATCGGCTTCATCCAGCGGAGGGGGTCGGGGCGCGCTCGCCCGTGTCGAGCTCCGCCACGGAGTGCGGCGCGGCGCCGCTCAGCGGCAGACCGTGCGCGGTCTCGGCTTGGCCGACGATGGCGGACGCGGGAATGGGGCGCCGTCGCGTGAGGACCAGGGCGGTCGAGACGAGGATCTTGAGGTCGACGCGCAGCGACGAGTGGCGCACGTAGAGCAGGTCGTAGTGGATCCACTGGTGGAAGTCGCCGTGCGCGCGGTCGTGCCGGCAGACCTGCCACAGCCCCGTGATGCCGGGGCGTACCGTCAGCCGCGCCTGGCGCCACGGGACGCACACCTGGTTCTCGCGGAACGGTGACGGGCGCGGCCCGACGAAGCTCATCTCGCCACGGAGCACGTTCACGAGCTGCGGCAGCTCGTCGACGTTGAGGCGACGCAGCCACTGGCCCACCGGCGTGACGCGCGGATCGTGATCCATCTTGAACTGTGGGCCGTCAACCTGCCGCGCCGCGGCGAGGGCACGTTGCATGTCGTCGGCGTTCGCACGCATGCTACGAAACTTCCAGCAGCGAAAGGCGCGGCCGTCCTTGCCCTCCCGCAGGTCGCCGTAGAAGATCGGCGTCCCGGAGGTCGCGAGGACGAGCAGCGACACGGCGGCGAAGACCGGTGAGAGCGCGACGAGGGCGAGGAGTGCCAGGAACGGCTCGACGATCGCCTTGACGCGGTGATAGCCCGGTTGCCGCAGCTCGCCGGAGTCCTCGTCCGGCATGCTCTCGCCCGAGAGCGGTGCCTCGTACGGCTCGTCGATGAACGCGGCAGCTCCGAACGCGTCCGCGCCGAGTGCAGCGTCCGAAGCGTCCGAGCGGCGGTCGAGCGGACCGAGCCCCGGCGGCGGCGCCGCCGGGACTACCCGGTGCCGCACCGTCGCGCCCGCACGGACTGTCGCGCCGGGCGCGACGAGGCACTGTGCGACGACGCCGCCGGCCTCCACGCGCGATTCCGCGCCGAGCAGCGTCGGCCCGATCACCAGCGCGCCCGCCTCGACCACCGCGCCCCGCAACGCCACGACGGCCCCGTGCAAGCACGCAGTCGGATGAATCGTCGCACCAAGATTGAGCAGCGACGCCCCCATCCCGTACACTGCCGAGTGCCGCCGGCCAACGCCCGAGGTGAGCGCGCGGACGCGGCGCTCGCAGAAGGCGAGCGCGCCCCGCTCGGTCGTGAGGTCGGTGAACGGGCCGTGCAACGGCACGTCCTGCGTCGGGGCGCCGAGCGCGGTGAGCGTCCGTCGCAGCTCGGGCAGCGACGTGAGCACGAGCTCCGGCGCGAGAAGCAGGCAGGCGACCGGCACGAGCGAGGCGACGACTTCGGCCGGGAAGGGCCACGTCACCGGCTCGTAGAAGCGCTGAATGCGTCGGACCCGTCCGTCGCTGCCGGTCTGCACGATCTCTTTCGTGTGCAGCGACGTCGCCTCGAAGGCCACGAGGTGCTTGACGATCCGCCCGTCGTCCTTGCGGCGGTCGGCCAACGGCTGCAGGTCCACGCCGCCCGCCGGATGGCAGCTCGGCGCCAAGAACAGCAGCGTGTCCGACGGATCGAACCGCGACAGTTGGTCGCGGAAGCCCTCGGGCGTTGCCACCGCGCCGACGCGAGTCGCCGCGCCGCGAATCCGCCGCTCGTACTCGTCGTCGATCGCGAAGGTCGGAAGGACGATCGTGGAGGCCGCGGTGAGCGCGCTCACCGCGGCCTCCAGCTCGCGCAGCAGCGGGACCGCACCGACCGGCATGAGCAGCGCCGAGCGGGCGGTCGCGCCTTCGCCCATGAAGGGCAGTGCGGCGTCGAGAAGGACCGGGTACCACGTCATGCGTGCGCCTGTCCGTAGTCGATGCCCGCCAACGCCACTCGGTCGGCGAGGCGCCCGGACGAGATGCCGACTTCCCTCGGAGCGCGCACCGCCGGCGGGTACGAGTAGGCCGGGGGCGCGCTCGGCACGACCGACGTGTCGACGACGCGCGCGGTCGACACGAGTCGCTCACCCGAATGCACCACGCTGTCGTCCGCGAGGACCGATGCGTCGACGATCGCGTTGTGGCGGACGACGCAGCGCTCCCACACGAACGAACGGGAGATGATCGCGCCGGCGTGGATCACCGAATCGGCGCCGATGGTCGTCGGTCCGACGACGATCGCGCCGCTGTGCACCTGGGCGCGCGGCCCGAGCATCACGGGCCCGATCAACCTTGCCCCCGCCCCGACGTGCGCCGAGACGTGCCGGACGCCTTCCCCCTGGCGCTCGTGCAGGTGGCCGAGGAACTCGGGCTTCTCGGCCGCGCGGCCGATCAACCAGCGACTGACCGACCCGTACGTCGCGAAGTCCATCACCCGCGGCGAGCGCCCGGCAACTTCGAACATCGAGACGCGCTCCCCGTGGTCATACAGCCGGTCGAGCAGCCCCTGCTTGATGTCGAAGAAGCCGTGGTCCGGCACCGTCGCCAGCATGCGCCGGTCGAAGACCCACACGCCGCCCGGCATCCGCACGGACGCCCCGTCGCCGACCGCACGGCGCCGGCGTTCCATCTCGACGACCACCGTCGCGCCGCTACCGGACCGCTCGTGCGCGTCGAGCAGGGCGCCCAGGTCGACGGTCGGGACCAGCGACCCTTCGCAGACGACGAACGTTTGCGCGGCCGACAACCGCATCGCGTCGCGCACGCACCCGGCCGGCCCACGCGGCTGGTGCTCCTCGAAGTATCGAAGGTCTATCGAGAGACGTTCGCCGCACTGCAGGTAGCGGCGAACGGCAGGCGTGGCGCTGTTTGCACACACGACCGCCTGCTTGACCCCGGCGGCTCGCAGCCAGCCTAGCGAGTAGCAGATGACCGGAGTCTGGGCGACCGGGACGAGCGGCCCGCGCAGGAACCGCTCGAACGTGCCTTCACCCCAGTGGTGCGAGCCCGCGAGGATTACGCCGCAGACCTGCTCGCGCGGGCCCTGGTCGCGCTCGCGAGCACGCGTCGCGCGCGTCGCGGGCGTCGCGGGCGTCGCGGGCTGAGCGCCAGGTCCCTCGCCGTACCCGGGCGCGAGCCCGGCGTGGAACGACAAGGTCATGTTTTGGGAGCCTCAGCAGGCGCGAGGCAGTCGAACAGCAGTCGAAGAGGAACCGCAGCCGCGTCGTCGCGGGCAAATTGAGAGCGCTGCTCGAGGAGGGCTCGCCCGGCGGCGGCGGCGGCGGTGGGGCTCGCGGCGAGTTCGGCCAGCGGCCGAGCGGTGACCTTTGGTCACGCCTCGCGGTTCGAGCCTTCTTGCTTCCCTACCTCACTCTGTCGTGCACGACTGCCGTTCGACCGAGCGTCACATCTAGTGACGTAGCACACAATTGGAATACGTGCGAGGGTACGACCCCCGACACGTTAGGTCAAGTTAATGTTTGTTCATACGAGCGCCTAAGTTTTTGCGAGTAGGTAACATGGCCTATGTCCACTAAACCCCTGTGGAGCGCCCCGGCGCGCAAGTAGTCGTCGAAGGCCACCGAATCACGACCGCGTAGCTCGGGCCGACCGCCTGCTGCGCTTCGCCGCGCGCGGCTTGGTCGCGAACGCGATGGGGTCAGTGTTCGAGCACGAGCGTGCTCACACTCATGGGCGGCATCAAATAGTGAACCGATTGTCCGCCCGAGACCTGGAGGTCGCTCTCGCGGCGCGGCTCCGGAGCGCCGTCGGTGAGCGTGTACACTTCGGCGCGATGCCAGCCGCGCGGCGCGTTCAGCGCGATCGCCGCCTCGCGAGCACGCGCCAGCTTGTTGATCACCACGATCACGACGCGCGACGCCGACGGGTCGTCGGTGCTCGCGTACACCGAGCCCCCGACGGCGTCCGACGTCTGCGCCACGAGACCGGTGCGTCCGAACTCGCCGCCGCGACCGTCGTAATCTCGGTACATGCGAAAGGCACCGATCACGTATGCGTACGCGCGGTCCGGGTTGCCGCCATACGGCACCGCCTCGAGCTTCGCGTTCGGCCAGAGCGTGGCCGCGAATACCCCTTCGCGCCCGAAGATGCCGAGCACGTCGGCCTGCGCGATCCCCCCCGAGATGTCGCCGCCGCGCCCGTAGTAGTACTCCGTGATCGCGACCTTCGTCCCGGGGTAGTGGGCGGCGATCTTCTCCCTGAGGAGTGGCAGGAGTCGGATGGGGCCGCCCTGCACTTCACTGACCCAGCTCCGCTCGTCGTAGGTCGAGTCCCAGAGGGAGCGCGGCGCCTGAAGCCGCGCCCACACCATCGCCGGAGACTGGGACGCGACGTCGGCCCCGACCTCCTGCCCACCCGCGCCACCTGCCGGGTACCAGTGCAAGTCGAGCACGTCCACCAGACGCCGCCCTCCTACGCGCTCGGCCTCGCGCAGTCGCGCGAGGTAGACGTCGAGGAACGGACGGCGGGCGTACTTCGGGTCGGGCAACGGCCAGCGCCCCAGCGTCATTGCCCCGGCCCACGTGGCGACCGCCGGCCCGAAGATCGTCGCGCCCGGCGCCACGTCCTTGATCCCCCGCGCGTAGGCAATCGTCCGGTCGATGAACTCGTCGTAGGTGAGGACGGCTGACCTCCCGCCCACCTTCGGCATGATCTCCTCGTGCGTCGACCCCCAGAGATCCGGCTCGTTGTCCAGGCTGAAGAAGATCGGCGTCGAGTCGCTCGTCACGGCACCGGGGAACGTGCGCGTGAGCCAGTACACGAACTCGTCCTGGTACACGGCTGCGTCGTTGAGGTCGGGCGTCGCGGAGAGGGGGCCGTTCTTTCGCGGGAGGCTCGCGACGAAGCGCGACGCGAGCCTCGCCCGCACGGTCGCCGGGTCGGTACCGACGGTCGTGCCGTCGATGTCGCGGGCGACGTAGCCGATCATCGGCACCGTGACGATGGTTCCCGCGCCTCGCTCGGCTGCCGCCGCGACGCGCTCGCGCACGGCCTCGCCCGGGCGGTCGCTGCGACCGAGGTAGTCGTCGTTCTGGTAGTTCCAGTCGCTCCCCGCGTTGCTCGCGTTGTTCTCCCAGTTGTAGGCGGTGAGACGGTTGCCGCCGAAGCGGCTCAACCTCACGCCGCGTGGCCACGAGGGTGTCGTCCTCGCGTTAGGCCGCTGGCCGTAGCCGTTGATGCCGTAGATGTAGGGTGAGATCGCGAATTGCCGCGCGACGTCCACGGTTATGCGAACGGCCGTCGTATCGGCGGCAGTGGCCGCCGCGATCGGGTCGCTCGGTTCGCGGTCGGCCGCGCCGACGCCGCAGGCGCACGCGAGCACCGCGCCGAGCACGGCCGCCGCCGGTCGGACGCACGAGTGCGGATGGAGCACGAAGGACCTCCCGTTGAAGGGTGCGGACGTCGTGCCGTCGGTACGGTTGGCCGGCCGGAATGGCCGCCGTTACGAGCCCTTACGAGATGTAGCCGAGCCCCGCCAGACGCTGCCGGATGACCTCCTCCCGGTTGCCGGTCTCGTCGCCGGCGGGGTGCGTGCCGGCGAGTGCACCGCCGAAGAGCGATCGCCCTTGGAAGGTCTCTGGGACCTCGTAGCCGCCCACCTCCATGAGCGTCGGCGCCATGTCGAGGAGGCGGGCGCCCTGCACTTCCCCGAGCGCGGGCACGTTGGGCGCGGCGAGGACGAAGGCTCCAAACTGGGCGTGATTGCAATCGTCCGGGCCCGTGTCGTTCTCGCGCAGGTGCAGCACGCCGCGGTACCCGACGCCGCCGATCGATCGCCACTCCAGCGCGCCGAAGTGCGCGATGAGATCCGGCGCGACGTTCCTCACCGAGCGGTAGATCTCCTGCGGCTTGAAGACGAGCGTGCCGAGGAGCGCCCCGTCCGGCCCCACGGTGGCCTCCAGCTGCGCCTTGATGTCGTCGCGGAAGCGCTCGTACTCCTCCGGGTGAATGACACCCTCCGGCTCCCTCCCCTTCACGTTGAAGAAGAGGCGCGCGTAGTACCCTCCCTCGCTCCAGACTCTCGTGCGGGCCCAGTCCACCGCCAGCTTCGCGAAGGGGGTGACCTCGGCAGGGTACTCCTTGAGGACCAGGAGCTCTCGCTCGACCAGCCACTCGTTCACACAGAAGCCGCCGTGCAGCGCCTGCGCGCCATGATCACTGACGACGAGCACCGCCGTATCACCGTCGATCAGCTTCAGGAGCGCGCCGATCTCGGCGTCGAGGTGCTGGTAGAAGTCCCCGATCACGCCCGAGTACTCGGACCCGGGTACGTGGTCCGGGTGCGCGGGGTCCATGTACTTCCAGAACCCGTGGTGCACCCGGTCGAGCGCGATGTTCACGAAATGGAAGTAGTCCCACTCCGCATGTTGCAGGAAGTGCCGTACGACCGCGAACTGCTTGCGGCTCATCTCGAAGATCTGGTCCCGCAGCCACGCCTTGTCGTCCGTCCGGAATCCCTTCACGTCCACGAGATACTCGCCGACGAGCTGCGCGATCTCGTCGGCGACGTGCGGCGGATGCGTGTACGTC
>JBKPPN010000098.1:0-2964 GCA_046733575.1 Candidatus Methylomirabilota bacterium
CCACCGGTACATCGGCCATTCCAGCCATTCTGACGAGGTCGGCGAGCGATCCGGCGCCCATCTTCTTCATGAGGTTGCCGCGATGAATCTGGAGCGTGACCTCGCTAATCCCGAGTTCGGCCGCCGCCTGCTTGTTGAGCAGGCCGCTCGTGATCAGCGGCAGTACGTCCCGTTCGCGCGGGGTCAGGGTCGACAAGCGCCGGTGCAAGTCATCCAACTCGGCTCTCTTGCGCTTGGCGTCGCGATTCTGCACCAGGGCGGCGTTGATTGCCCGCATCAGGTCGGCCTCGTTGAACGGCTTAGTCAGGAAGTCGACCGCACCGGCCTTGATCGCGCGAACGGAGGACGGAATGTCCCCGTGTCCGGTGATGAACACGATGTGAGGGTGATGCCCTTGCGCGATCCGGCTCTGGAGCTCCAGTCCGTTGAGGTCCGGGAGTTCCACGTCCAAGATCAGGCAAGCCGGGACGGCGGGCTTCGGATATGCCAGGTACTCCGCCGCGGAACCGAACGCGATCGCGCGCATATCGAAGCTCGATAGCAAAGCGGTCAGCGACTCGCGGATCCTTCGGTCGTCGTCCACGATCAACACGATGTGGTCTGGCGCCATTTGGGCTCAGAGACTGGATCGGGGTCGTGGAAGTATGGCGCGACGGTAGCGGATCCGCAGCCCGGCGGCCAGACTGCCGCGAACTCACCACGCCTGCGTGTGCGGTTTCACGCCCGCAGTGCGACGAGGCCGATCCACAGCGCGTTGCGCCACAACCGCCACGGCCGCGCTCGTCGCACTGCGGCAGGCGCAGATCGCGCTCCGCAATCACCGGCGGCTCGAGGCGGCGATACGCTCCTCGCGGCTTCCCGCCGTGAAGACGCTCGCCGACTTCGACTTCTCCCTCCAGCCGTCGGTCAAGCGGGAGCAGCTCGACAGGCTGCACACGCTGGGCTTCCTCGAGCGCAAGGAGAACGTCGTCCTCCTCGGCCCCCGGGCGTCGGCAAGACGCACCTCGCGATCAGCCTCGACGTCAGCGAGCTGCGAGAGCTCAAGCAGCTGCGGGACGAGAACCGGCGGCTGAAGGGCGTCGTGGCCACGCCACGTACGGCCGCACCGCCCAGGCCTTCGAGAACCCCGATCACGTCGCCATTGTCATCCACGACTACCGCTGGCGACTGAGCTTCGCCAAGGGCGAGCCGCAGCACGACCGCCTCGAGCAGCGGCTCCTCCAGGCTCCCGCGATCACCGCGCTCACGATCACGATCGCGAGCGACTTCGACGAGGCGGCCGCCGAAGGACAGGCGTACGCGAAGCGGTTCTCGTGCCCATACGCGCACCGCGTGCTGGAAGGCATCGGACACGACGTGCCGCAGGAGGCACCGGAGGACTTCGCCAAGGCCGCCGCCAACGTCGCTCGCCTCTGATCGAGTGAGGCCGAGAGGTCCGCGTCGCGCCGGCCCTCGGCTTCGACGGAGCCGGCGCACCTCGTACCAACTGCGACGAGGGCTCCGACCGATACCATCGTGCAATCGACTGCCCGCCATACACTCGGAAGATTGCCTCCGCGCTGGACGAGGTTGCATCCGGCCGACCGGATGCGCGTCACGAACAGTCATTCCACGAGGAGCTCGCCATGACCCCTCTCAGCACTGGCCCGTACGTTGGCGCGAGAGACGCCACGCGCGCCCGAGACAGCACCGTCCGACTCCGCATCTGTGCGCTGGGCATCGCCGCCACGTGCGTCTCGGCTCCGACGCAGGCGATGGGACAGACCACCACAAGGCTTCACACCACCAGACCGACACTCTCAAGGGAGTCCACCATGACGCAGCTCACCACCGTGGACGCGCCCGCCGCGGCAGCGACGCGGTCCGAGGCGGCCGGCGACGACGCGATCCGCCCCTTCCGCGCGCACGTGCCTGACGCCGACGTCGCCGACATGAAGCGGCGCCTGGCGGCGACCCGCTGGCCCGACAAGGAGACGGTCGCCGACGCGTCGCAGGGCGCGCAGCTCGCACAGCTGCAGGAGCTCGTCCGCTACTGGGGCACGGACTACGACTGGCGGAAGGGCGAGGCGAAGCTGAACGCCTACCCGCAGTTCAAGACGACGATCGACGGCGTGGACATCCACTTCATCCACGTCAAGTCGCGCCACCCGAACGCGATGCCGCTGATCATCACGCACGGCTGGCCGGGCTCCGTGTTCGAGCAGTTGAAGCTCATCGGCCCGCTCACCGATCCGACGAAGTACGGCGGCCGCCCCGAGGACGCCTTCGACGTCGTGATCCCGTCGCTGCCCGGCTTCGGCTTCTCGGGGCGTCCGACCGAGGCGGGTTGGGGGCTGGAGCGCATCGGCAGCGCGTGGGCCGTCCTCATGAAGCGCCTCGGGTACACGCACTACGTCGCGCAAGGTGGAGACTGGGGGGCGGGCGTCGTCGAAGCGATGGGCCGACGGGCGCCAGCGGGGCTGCTCGGCATCCACACCAACTTCCCGGCGGTGATCACGTCCGAAGTGGGCGCGGCGCTCGGCGGCGACAAGGCCGCGCAGGCAGCGCTCTCCGCGAAGGAAGGCGCGGCTTTCAGGGACCTGGGAGCGTACGTGGGGGGCGGGGGCCTCTCCTATCTGGTGATGATGGGTGCGCGGCCGCAGGCCGTCGGCTACGGCCTGACGGACTCCCCGGCCGGCCTCGCCGGGTGGATGCTCGTGCACTCGGGGTTCACGAAGTGGTCGTACGGCAAGGACCCCACACAGTCGCCGACGCGGGACGACGTGCTGGACAACTTCTCGCTCTACTGGCTGACGAACACCGTCGCCTCGTCGGCGAGGATCTACTGGGAGAACCGCGGAGGAAACCTGATCAGTGCGGGCGACCAGCAGTCCGCCGAGGTCAAGGTCCCAGTGGCCATCACGGTCTTCCCGGACGAGGTCCTTCGCGCTCAGGAGTCGTGGGCGCGCCGCGCCTTCCCCACCC
>JBKPPN010000099.1:0-4826 GCA_046733575.1 Candidatus Methylomirabilota bacterium
GCGCGGCCGGACCGCTGCGGCAGAGCCTGCGCGAGCTCAGCTACGTCGAGGGCAGCAATCTCGCCATCGAGTGGCGCGATCCCGAGGGCAACATCGCGCGGTACGCCGATCTTGCCGCCGAGCTCCTCCCGCTGCGTCGACGTCATCGTGGCGTCGACCCCGCCGCGACGCGGGCGGCCAGACGGGCGACGACGGCGATTCCCATCGTCATGGTGAACACGCCCGATCCCGTCCAGCTCGGCCTCGTGCGGAGTCTCGGCGCGGCCCGGCGGCAACGTGACGAGCACGACGACGTTGAGCGCCGACCTGGGCACCAAGCAGCTCGAGCTCCTCAAGGAGGCCGTGCCGCGGGCGGTATGCGTGGGCGTGGTCGTCAATCCCGACAATCCCTGGCATCCGCTCGCCGTGCAGAGCGCGGAGCGGGCCGCGCGATCGCGCCTCGCGGAGCTGTCCACGCGAGACCGACTGCCCACGATGCACGGCGTCCGCCAGTACGTGGACCGCGGCGGGCTCATGTCGTACTGGGCGCACCAGGGAGATCTCTATCGCCGTGTGGCGAGCTACGTCGACCGCCTCTTCAAGGGCGCGCGCGCGGGCGACCTGCCCATCGAAGAGCCGCCCAGATGGGACTCGTCGTGAACGTCAAGACGGCTAAAGCGATCGGCATCGTCATCCCCCCGTCAGTGCTGCCCCGCGCCGACAACGTGATCCAGTAGCAGGCTGCCGAACGCTCATCGCTGTGTGCGCGTCGAGCGCGATGGCGCCGCGCCCGGGCGCGCGCCGCCGTCGACCATCACGATCTGCCGACCGCGGACGTGTGCGGGGCGCACGTCGGGCGGCGGCATCGGCCTGCGCCTGCTAGACTCCCGGGGTGGCGGACGCGGGGCGCCGATGGACCGCGTCCGCATCACCGGTGTCCGCAACATTGCCAAGGCAGGAGAACCACCCATGACGTCAGCATCACTCGCCGACGCACTCACCGACCTTGCCGCTCGCTTCTCGGGCACGTTTCTCCAGCGCAGTGACGCCGAGTACGAGCACGCGCGCAAGGTCCACAACGGTCTGGTCGACAAGTACCCGCGCGTGATCGCCCGGTGTCGGGGCGTGGCCGACGTCGTCGACGCCGTGAACCTGGCGCGCACGCTCCGGCTCGACGTCGCGATTCGCGGCGGCGGTCACAACGTCGCGGGACGCGCGACCGTCGATGGCGGCCTCATGATCGATCTCAGTCCGATGAAGGCGGTCCACGTCGATCCGTCGGCACGGACGGCGCACGCGCAGGGCGGCGTGACGTGGGCCGAGATGAACCGCGAGACGCAGGTGCACGGGCTCGCCGTGACGGGCGGCGTCGTGTCGAGCACGGGCATCGCCGGCCTGACCCTGGGCGGCGGGCTCGGGTGGATGATGGGCAAGTACGGGCTGGCCCTCGACAACCTCCGCTCCGTCGAGCTCGTCAACGCACGCGGCGAGGTGATCCGCGCGAGCAAGGACGACCATCCCGACCTCTTCTGGGCCGTGCGAGGGGGTGGCGGCAACTTCGGCGTCGCGACGTGGTTCGAGTATCAGCTGCACGCGGTCGGGCCGACCATCACGGGCGGTATCGTCGCGCATCCATTCGAGCGCGCGCGCGACATGCTGCGCTTCTTCCGCGAGCAGACGGCGTCCCTGCCCGACGAGCTGAGCGCGGTCGGCGCGCTGCTCCATGCCCCCGACGGCTCGGGGGCGAAGCTCGCCGCGATGGCCGTCTGTCACTGCGGTCCGCTCGCAGCCGGCGAGGCGGCCGTCCGCGCGTTCAAGCAGTTCGGAACGCCCGTCGTCGACACCATCGGCCCCATGACGTACACCGCCGTCAACGGCATGCTCGACGCCGCGTTCCCGAAGGGCGCGCTCAACTACTGGAAATCGAGCTTCATGCCGGAGCTGACCGACGACGCCATCGACGGCATGATCGCCACCTTCGCGAAGTGCCCTGCCCCGATGGGCCAGCTGCTCCTCGAGCACTTCCACGGCGCGGCGACCCGCGTCGGCGTCAGCGACACCGCGTTTCCTCTCCGCATGAACGGCTACAACTTCCTCGTCCTGTCGGAGTGGCTGGAGCCGTCGCAGAACGACGGCTGCATCGCGTGGTGCCGCGACACGTATGGCCAGATGGCGCGCTTCTACTCGTCCGGCCGCTACGTGAACTACCTGGCCGACGATGAGGCGGGCGACGCCGTGGCCGCCGCGTACGGCCCGAACTACCGGCGCCTGCAGGAGATCAAGACCAAGTACGACCCCGAGAACTTCTTCCACGTGAACCAGAACATCCGCCCGCTGTCGTAGGACCGCAGAAAATCCCCAGGGCGGCGCGGCGGGCCCGCGCCGCCTCCCAGCCGGGGGGATCAGGGGGCGTCGAGCCCCCTGGTCAAAACGTCAGCACCGAGCGCGCGACCTCGCCGGCCTTCATGGCGCGGAAGGCGTCGTTGATGTCGTCCAGCCTTCCGCGCCGGCTCACCATCTCGTCGAGCTTCAGCCGGCCCTGGCGATAGAAGTCGAGATAGAGCGGGATGTCGGTGCGGAAGCGGTTCGACCCCATCCGCGACGTCTGCACCTTGCACTCCGGACGGATGGCCATCCACGGGAACTCGATCACGGCGTCGGGCGGCAGCACGCCGACGATGGTCGCGGTGCCGCGGATGGCGAGGCTCTCGATGGCCTGGCGCACCAGCTTCGTCGTCCCCACCGCCTCGAAGGCGTGGTCGACACCCGCGCCGCGCGTGAGCGCGCGCACCGCCTTCACCGGGTCGTCCTGGCCGCTGTTCACGACGTGCGTGGCGCCGACGGCTCTCGCCGTCTCGAGCTTCGCGTCGAACACGTCGACGCCGATGATCTGTCGCGCGCCACCGATGCGCGCGCCCTGGATGATCGACAGGCCCACGCCGCCACAGCCGAACACGGCCACGGTCTGCCCCGCCTCGAGTCCCGACGTGCGCAGGGCCGCGCCGACCCCGGTCAGCACGCCACAGCCCACGAGCGCCGCGCGGTCGAGCGGCAAGTCGGGGTCGATCTTCACCACGGAGTTCTCGTGCAGCAGCATCCGCTCGGCGTAGCTCGAGATCCCGATGAACTGCCGGATCGGCTCACCCTGCTGGGACAGCCGCGGCGTCGCCGACTCCGGCCGCGTGACGATGCCGCCCACGCACAGGTTCGGATGCCCGCTCAGACACTGCGCGCACGTCCCGCAGAACCCGGACAGGCACGCGACGACGTGATCACCGGGCTCGAGCGTGGTGACGTCGGCGCCGACGGCTTCCACGACGCCCGCGCCCTCGTGGCCGAGCACGATCGGGCGATCGAGCGGGAAGCGTCCCAGCCCGTCGACGACGTGCAGGTCGCTGTGACAGACGCCGGTGGCCGCCGTGCGGACGAGCACCTCGCGGCCCCACGGCTTGTCGATGTCGACGGTCTCGATCGTGAGCGGCTCGTGTACCTTCCGGAACACCGCGGCCTGCATGCTCATGCGGGACTCCTCGTCGGAAGCGGTGCCGCGAGTATAGCGCCGTGCCCGGGGACGCCGCGCGCGCTCAGGACGCGATCACGCCGCCTTCTTGCGACGCGCCGACGCCGACTTGGCTTGCCGCGACAGCGCGCGCTTCGACGTCGAGGTCCGGCTCTCGCGCTTCAACGCGCGTGTGGTCGCCCTCGACCGTCGCGCGGACGGTTTCCGACGTCCCTGGCCGGCCGCGACGTCGCGCTCGGCCTTTTCGCGCGTGGCGCTCGACGTCGTGCCCTTGCGAGGGGGCGGCAGCTTCACGCCCGCGCGCCGCGCCTTCGACAGCCCGATGGCGATCGCTTGCTTGGCCGATCGCGCGCCGTGCTTGCCTTCGCGGACGTGCTCGATCTCCTCGCGCACGAACTCTCCGGCCTGGGTGGTGGGCGCCTTGCCCTGTCGACGATCTCGCTTGGCGCGCTCGATGGTGCGCTTCTCAGGCATGGACGTTCCTCCTCGCCACTGGCGAAACTGCAAGGCCACTGCCAGCGGCGAGGAGACCGTCGCGAACGATCAGCGGAAGGCGGGAGCGATCTCCGCGATGAAGCGATCGAGGTCGCGGCGCAGCTCGTCGACGGGACGGAACATGGTCGGGATGAACAGCGTGCTCACGCCGGCCGCGCGCAGGTCGTTGAGGCTCTCGCGAATCTGGTCCGGCGTCCCCGCCAGGCACGTGTCGCGCGCGTCGGCGGCGTGCCGGCCCATGCGCGTCTCGATCGTCTTCGCGAGCTGCTCGACGTCCGCCTTCTTGTCGGTGATCAGCAGCGCCATGTTGACCGAGCGGATGATGCTCTTGGCGTCGCGCCCCACCGCGGAGCAGTGCTCGTCGAGGACCTTGCCCTTGCGCGTCGCGACGGCGGGGCCGCCCCACACGTTCCAGTGGTCGGCGTGCTTCGCCACGATCTTCAGCGTCACCTTCTCGCCGCCGCCGCCGATCATCAGCTCCGGGTGCGGCGTCTGCACGGGCTTGGGATCGAGCGGCGCGTCCGAGAGCTGATAGTAGCGGCCCTTGAAGTTGCTCCGGCGCTCCGTCCACAGGGACTTGATCACCTGGCACGCCTCGTCGAGGCGCTCGAGACGCTCCTTCATGGTGTAGAAGGGAATGCCGTACGCCTCGTGCTCGTTCTGCTGCCAGCCCGCCCCCATCCCGAGGAGGAGCCGGCCGCCCGAGATGATATCGACCTGCGCGGCCATCTTCGCGACGACGGCGGGATGACGGTACGTGTTGCCGAGCACGATCGTGCCGACGCGCATGCGCGGGACGAGCGCGGCCAGCGCACTGAGCGAGCTCCACGCC
>JBKPPN010000100.1:0-4713 GCA_046733575.1 Candidatus Methylomirabilota bacterium
GAACCAACGTCACGAGGCTTCACGCGCCCGGGCGTCACGCGCCGAGGTAGCGCTCGCGCACGCGCGCGTCCCGCATCAGCGCCTCGCTCGGGCCTTCGAGTCCGATGCGGCCGAGCTCCAGGACGTAGGCGCGCGACGAGATGCGCAGGGCGCCGTACGCGTTCTGCTCGACGATCAGGACCGCCATGCCCGACCGATTGAACTCGGGAATCCGCTCGAAGATGACGTCCATCATCTTGGGCGACAGCCCGAGCGACGGCTCGTCGAGCATGAGGAGCTTCAGGGGAAGGATGAGGCTCCGGCCGATCTCGAGCATCTTCTGCTCGCCTCCGCTCATCGCACCCGCGACCTGACGTCGCCGCTCCTTCAGGACGGGGAACATGGTGAAGACGGCGTCCAGGCGCTCGGTCCGTCGGGCCCTGTCCCCCACGAGCCAGCCGCCCATGTCGAGATTCTCCTGCACCGTCATGTAGGGGAAGACCGACCGCCCCTGGCGCACGAGCGACAGGCCCTTCTGCGCGAGGGTTTCTGGCTTGAGCCCCGTGACGTTCTCGCCGTCGAGCCTCACCTGCCCGCCGCGGCGGTTGAGCACGCCCGCGATGGTGTTGACGAGCGTCGACTTGCCGGCGCCGTTGGCGCCGAGCACGGAGACCGTCTCGCGTGCGGCGACGTGCAGCGACACGTCGTGCAGCACGGCAGCGGGACCGTAGCCGCTGGAGAGCCGCTCAACCTCGAGCAGCACCGGCCTGCCCGAGGTACGCCTCGATGACGCGGGGGTCAGCCTGGATCATGGCCGGCGTGCCGTGCGCGATCTTCCGGCCGTTGTCCAGGACCACGACGACGTCGCAGACGTTCATGATGACGCGCATGTTGTGCTCCACGATGAGGAACGTCGTGCCGCGCGCCCGCATGTCGGCCATGAGATCGAGGTACTTCGCGATCTCGCCCTGCGTGAGGCCCGAGAAGGGCTCGTCGAGCATGTAGAGGACGGGCGCGGGCCGCATGAGCATGAGCCCGCCGAACTCGACCAGACGCTGCTGCCCGTACGGCAGGTTGCCCACCCGCTCGTCGGCCGCGTCCGCCAGCCCGACGAAATTCAGGATGCGCTCGACGGCGTCGGTCGCGTCGCGCGCCGGCTGTCGTGTCAGCACCGCGCCGAGACTCCGCCCGATGCCCTTGTCCTGCGCGGCGAAGACGAGATTCTCTCGCACGGTCAGCTTGCGAAAGACGCCGGTGATCTGGAACGAGCGTGCAATCCCGCGGCGTCCGAGGACATCGGGCCTGAGCCCTGTGATGTCGCGACCGCGAAGCACGACCCGTCCCGCCGTCGGTGCATAGAACCCCGTGATGCAGTCGAAGGTGACGGTCTTTCCCGACCCGTTCGGCCCGATGAGCCCGGTGATCGAGCCC
The DNA here is from genome assembly GCA_046733575.1 of Candidatus Methylomirabilota bacterium. Classification (GTDB taxonomy): domain Bacteria; phylum Methylomirabilota; class Methylomirabilia; order Rokubacteriales; family CSP1-6; genus JBKPPN01. Next base: position 1,411 of record JBKPPN010000100.1, read on the forward strand.
TCCTCGACGGCGAACGAGACGTCGTTGACCGCGACGAGCCCGCCGAAGCGTCGCGTCAGTCCGTCGACCTCGAGGGCGATCGTCACGCCCGCTCAGAGGACCATCGGGATCCGCGTGAGGATCCACAGGCCGGAGACCGTGAAGAGGATGATGACCGCGACCATCGGCACCTGACTGTAGATGGCCGTGCGCCGATCCGGATAGACGGCGAGCGCGCGCACGTGAGCGACGTACACGCCCGCGACGTGCGCGGCCACGATGGCGATGAGCTGCACGGACCACACGACCCGCGGACTCGCCGGCACCACCGGCCACATCCGCGTGCCGAGCACGTTCCATCCGAGGCCGAGCGGATCGGACAGCAAGCGAAGCAGGCGCTGCGTGTCCTCGAAGGTGTGATCCACCCCGTGCGTCAGGTGGAACCCGGCCGCGAGGGGAATCATCGCAGCGGCGAAGGCGAGCGCGACGTCCGCGGTGGAGCGCGACGCCGCCGACGTGGCGCGCACGATGGCGCACGCGAGCGCGTACATGGCGAGCGTGACCACCACGACGATGAGCAGCGCGGCTGCGGCGACGAGCGCCGTCCGCGCCGACGGTGCCAGCGGCACACCGAGCGTCACTCCGAGCCTCTCCCACGCGCGGGTCTCGAGCAGGCCGCCGAACATCCCCGTGGCCAGCATCACGAGCACGAACACCATCCCGTCCACGCCCCGGAGCGGGCGCGCGAGCAGGCCGACCGCCCACGGTCTCAGCGCGAGACTGCGGCGACGGCTCAGCGCATAGCACCGCGGGCAGTCGACGCACGCCTCGCACTCCGCGCAGTCGAGCGGACACGTCGCGCACGGCGTGGTGTCGAGGACCCGAAGCGCGGTGGGAGCCGCCGCGGCGAGCAAGGAATAGAACACCGTCAGGCACTCCGCGCGATGCAACCACACATGCTTGCCGAATACCGTCATCCCGGCCCAGGTCACGAGCGAGTACACGAGCACCACGCCGCCGATCACGCGCGGCTCGGCCTCGGTTCCGGACGACACGCGCCACCACGCGAGCACGACGAACGTCGCCACCGCGGGCCAGAGGCCGACGACGGCGGGATAGCGCACGCGCGACCGCGCGGTCCCGAAGAGGCGCTCGGCCCACTCGAAGAGGACGAGCCAGGGATTGGCCATCGCCCACACGTTGCCGACGAGGAGCTGCGCGGCAGGGATCAGGACCCACGCGACGACCCACACGAGCTTGGGCGCCGGATTCCAGGAGGCGATGTGATGCCCGAACAGGCCGGCCACGATGACGAGGAGCAGCCCGAGCACACTCACGCAGCGCGCGCACGCGATCGCGACCCGCGCGACGCCGACCCGGGCGCGCGGCTCGCCGCTGCTGAGCAGCAGTGTGGGCCAGGACGCCAGCGTCGACGCATGGCGGACGACGAGCACCACGATCGCGAACGAGAGGACGACGACCAGCGTGACCCCGACGACGTAGAACGGATTGTAGAGCTCGGTGACGGAATGACCGGCATGCGCGGGCGCCGCCACCGCCAGCACCGTCGCGAGAGCCCCACCGAGAACGCTGGCACGCATCGTCGTCCGACTGCGCCACGTCGCGATCGTCGAAGGATGCGCGCGCGTCGTCCTGCTCGTCGTGATCACGTCAGTGCCGCGTGGGACCCTACGCCGACGACCCGATGCCGTCAACCGAGTCGCGGTCGCTTGACACTTCCCCGTCGCCCCTCCTACGCTCCCGCCACGCCGTGAAGATCGACGACGTCCGCGTCATCCTGGCCGACATCCCCGTGAAGCGACCGCACCACATGTCGTTCACGATCCTCGAGGCGGTGAACTTCGCCTTCGTGAAGATCACCACCACGGACGGGCTGTCAGGCTGGGGCGAGGCGGCATGTCTTGGTGGGCCGACGTGGAGCGAGGAATCCGCGGAGTCGGTGGCCGCGACCATCGAGCGTTACATCGCGCCGGGGCTGGTTGGACGCGACGCAACGGGCCTGGAGGCGCTGCGCGTGGAGATGGCCCGACGCGTCCAGGGCAATCCGTTTGCGCGCGCCGCCGTCGAGATGGCGCTGTGGGACCTGAACGGCCGCGCGCTTGGCGTGCCCGTGCATCGACTGCTCGGTGGCAAGGCCCGCGAGACGGTGCCGCTGTCGTGGTCGCTCGCGGTGAGCGCGAGCGACGCAGAGCTCGCCGAAGCGCGCGAGCTCGTCGCGCGCGGCCATCGGATCTTCAAGATCAAGACGGCGGCGCATCCCCTGGCGCACGACGTCGAGCGCGTGCGACGCATCCGGGAAGCCGTCGGCTCCGACGTCGCCCTCCGCGTCGACGCGAATCAGGGATGGGATCGGCCGACCGCGCTGCGCGCCATCCGCGCCATGGAGCCCTGCGATCTCGACTTCGTGGAGCAACCCGTGCCGCGCTGGGATCTCGAGGGTCTGGCGCTCATCGGCAAGAGCGTCACCGTGCCGATCATGGCCGACGAGTCCTGCTTCACCCCGCACGACGCGCTCGCCCTCGCGCGCGCCGGCGGCGTGAGCATTCTCGGGCTCAAGCTCACCAAGTCGGCGGGGATCCTCGGGACCATGGCGATCGCCCGCATCGCGGAAGCGGCGGGAATGACGTGCTACGTCGGCTGCATGATCGAGACGTCGCTCGGCACCGCGGCGTACCTGCACGTCGCGCTCGCCGCGACGCCCGTCACGTGGGGCTGCGAGCTCTTCGGTCCGCTCCTGCTCCGCGGCGACGTCGTCCGCGAGCCCGTGCGCTACGCGAACGGCGCGATCCTCGCGCTCGACGGCCCGGGCCTCGGCGTCGAGGTCGACGAGTCCGCCCTCGCGGAGTGGCGACGCCGGACATGACCGTCGCGAATCACCGGGAAGCGACGAACGACGACGGAACCGTGAGCCTGACGAGGGCGAGCCGCGCGGACCGACTATACTGACGCTGAGGCGTCATCGACGTCGATCGTCAGCGCGCCAGAGGAGGACCCGATGCCCATCACCGAGATCAACCACTACTTCGTCCGCGCCAACGATCTGGAGGCGACGAAGAACTTCTACTGCGACGTCCTCGGCTTCGAGGTGATGCCGCGTCCGTCGTTTCCGTTCCCGGGCTACTGGCTCGGCGTGAACGGCAAGATCCAGGTCCACATGGGACCCCACGGCATCGACCGCCCCGATCTCTACTACCTCGGCACGCCCAAGGACGCGGCCACCGACCACGCCGGCGTGGTGGACCACATCGCCTTCCTCGCCTCCGAGCCCGGGGCCTTCATCCGCCGCTTCGAGTCCCGCGGCCT